>NZ_CAPDXS010000014.1:31620-51341 GCF_948601915.1 uncultured Acetatifactor sp.
CTGGGGAATCCTCAGAGGCCGCAGGCGCATCGGAGGAGGCAGAGAGCCCGGAAGACTCCGGGGAAGCCGGAGAATAAGGCGCGGAAGGCGGTGGGGCTCCTCACCGCCTTTTGCCTACACATGCCCGTGGGCGGTGCCGCGGGCAGGGCGCGGAGAGGGACATTTTCCCGCAGGAGGCCTCTGCCCCGGTCAAAAAGGGGGAGGCGGATCCGGCGGATGGAGGGCAGGGAGGCTGACATGAGAGCGAAAGCGCTGGTATTGGACATTGACGGCACGCTGACGAATTCCGGGAAGGAGATCGCCCCGGCCACGAAGGCGTGCATCCTGGACGCACTGGAGAGGGGCCATAAATGCGTGCTGGCCTCGGGCCGCCCGGCGCATGGCTGCGGCCGCTACGCCCGGGAGCTGGAGCTGGAACGGTACGGCGGATACCTGCTCTCCCACAATGGGGCCCGGATCGTGGCCTGCGGCACCGGGGAGACGATCTACGAAAAAACCCTGCCCCTGGCCGCCCTGCCCGGCCTGTACGCCTTTGCGGCGGAGCATGGCTGCGGGCTGGCCACCCATCAGGGGGACACGGTGATCTCCGCCTTCGCGCCGGACAGATACGTGTCCTGGGAGGCCCATATCAACGGGATGCCCGTAAGGCAGGCGGAGGATTTCGTGGGATACGTGGATTTCCAGGTCTTCAAATGCTTCATGACAGCGGAGGACGAAAGGGCCGCTGCCCTGGAGAAGGAGCTGCAGGCGCTGTACGGGGAAAGCCTGGGCATCTACCGCTCCGAGCCCTATTTCATCGAAATCGTGCCCAGGGGCGTGGACAAGGGCAGCTCCCTGGCCATGCTCGCGGAGCATATGGGCATGGCCAGGGAGGACGTGATCTGCTGCGGGGACGGCTTCAACGACATCCCCATGCTGCGCTGGGCCGGCGTGGGCGTGGCCATGGGGAATGCCGGACAGGCGGTGAAGGACGCGGCGGATTACGTGACGGGCACCAACGATGAGGACGGGCTGGTGGAGGTCATCCGGCGGTTCGTGCCAGCGGACGGGGCGTGAGGAGCGGGAAGGCAGGCAGCGTCCGGAGGCGCAGGACAGTATCGGCAAGGAGGTTTCGACAGGGCCATGGAACAGGATATCAGGATAACATTGCCCCCGAAGGGGAAGCATATCATAGAGACCCTCCGGCAGGCGGGTTTCGAGGCCTATGCGGTAGGCGGCTGCGTGCGGGACTCCATTCTGGGCAGGGAGCCCCAGGACTGGGACATCACCACCTCCGCCCCGCCGGAGCGGGTGAAGGCCCTTTTCCCCAGGACGATCGACACCGGGCTGCAGCACGGCACGGTCACCGTCATGCTCCAGGGGGAGGGCTTCGAGGTGACCACCTACCGGATCGACGGGGCCTACGAGGACAGCAGGCATCCCAGCCAGGTGACCTTTACCGGGGAGCTGGGGGAGGACCTGCGCCGCAGGGACCTGACCATCAATGCCATGGCCTACAACGACGAGGCCGGGCTGGTGGACCTCTTCGGCGGCATGGCAGACCTGGAGGCCGGGGTGGTGCGCTGCGTGGGGGATCCCCGGGAGCGCTTCCGGGAGGACACCCTGCGCATCCTGCGTGCCATCCGCTTCGCCGCCCAGCTGGGATACGGCATAGAGCGGGAGACGGCGGCAGCCATGGAGGAGCTTGCGCCCTCTTTGTGCAGGATCAGCGCGGAGCGGATCCAGGTGGAGCTGGTAAAGCTTCTGGTGTCGCCCCATCCGGATTTCCTGCGGATCGCTTATGACATGGGTGTCACAAAAGTCTTCCTGCCGGAGCTTGACAAGGCGTGTGAGACCCCTCAGAACCATCCTCACCACTGCTACAGCGTGGGGGAGCACATCCTGAAGTCCCTGGAGCATGTGGAGCCGGACAAGGTGCTGCGGCTTGCCATGCTGCTCCACGACATCGGCAAGCCCGCTGTGCTCACCGTGGACGGGGAGGGCAGGAGCCATTTCCACGGCCATGCGGCGGTGAGCGCCCGGATGGCGGAGGACATCCTGCGGCGGCTGAAATTCGACAATGATACCATCCACAGGGTGTGCAGGCTGGTGCTGCACCACGACTATGGGAATGGTGCGGAGATAGACATCCGCATGGCCCGCAGGGCCATGCACAGGATGGGCGAGGAGAGCTTTCCGGCAATCTTCGCCGTCAAGCGGGCCGACATCCTGGCCCAGAGCGGATATATGCGCCGGGAGAAGCTGGCCATGCTGGATAAATGGCAGGATATCTATAGGGAAATCCTGGACAGGAACCAGTGCGTATCCCTGAAGACCCTTGCGGTGAGCGGCTCGGATCTGCTGGCCGCGGGCTGGAAGCCCGGGAAAGAGCTGGGGGAGGCCCTGCAGCGCCTTCTGGAGCTGGTGCTGGAGGAGCCTGAGCGCAACACCAAGGAGGCCCTGCTGGCCGCGGCGGAAGAATATCGCAGGTAAAACGGGCAGGGAATGTTCTGCTTTCAGAAATCCTCTCATATGATAGGTTATGAACCAAACTGAACACAGGGCGGAAGAAACCAATCAGGAGGGGACGGTAATGAACGACAGGGCGGCTGAGTTGCTGGAGCAGTATGAGATTGAGGTGCTTCGTACCAGAAAGGGCCGGGGCGCGATTCTGTGCGACACCGACAGGGGATGTCTGATTTTCAGGGAATATTCGGGAAGCCTGGACAGAATCAGGCTTCAGGACAGATTGCTCCGGCAGGTAGAGGATGCGGGGCTGGTGCGCGTGGAGAGCATCATCCCCGACAGGGAAGGGTCGCTTCTGGTAAAGGACGCGGACGGCACCGGGTATGTGCTGAAGACATGGCAGGAGGGCAGGGAGTGCAGCGTCCACGACAGGGGGGAGTGCGTGGAGGCGGTCAGGCTCCTGGCCCGGCTCCACGGGAGCATGGAGCTGCCCGGGGACACCCCCAATCTTCCAGTGGCTTTTTCTCCGGAAAAGGAGTATGATAAACACAATAAGGAGCTGAAGCGGGTGCGCAAGTACCTGCAGCAGAAGGGGCAGAAGACATGGTTCGAGACCAGCCTGCGGAAGGTCTTCGACTCCTTTCTGGAGGAGGCCCTTGCCGTGACGGAGCAGTGGCGGGAATACTGCCGCATGTTCCAGGGGGAGGGACAGGGGCCCGCCCGGAAAGCGGACAGGGTGGCTTTCTGCCACGGGGACTACCAGTACCACAACATCCTCCAGGGGGTGGGCGGGTGGTTCGTGGTGAATTTCGAGAAATGCATGTGCGACGCCCCTATCCGGGACCTCTATCTGCTGCTGCGCAAGCTCCTGGAGAAGAGCAACTGGTCGGTGGCCCTGGGGGAGGAGCTGCTCTCCGCCTACGAGAGGGAGCGCCCCATACCGGCGAGGGACTGGATCGACCTGTACTACAGGCTGGCCTATCCGGAGAAGTTCTGGAAGATCGTGAACTTCTACTACAATTCCGGAAAGGCCTGGATCCCCGGGAAGAACCAGGAGAAGCTGGAGCGGGTCATCGAGCAGGAGAAGGGGAAGCAGCGGTTTCTTGATCAGATATTCCGGGACGTGGGGGCGCGGTAAGCCCCGGGGCCCGGCAAGGCTGTACGAAAAGGAAGACAGAGGAAAGATGCGATACAGGAGAGACAGAAAGAAGACAGGGTGCAGGGGGAAAGGACTGGCGGCGGTCATTATGACAGTGCTGTCACTTTCTGCCTGCACATTGCCCTTCACAGGGCAGGATACGGATCCGTTTTTGAAGGAAGACGGGGCGGCGTCCCAGGAGCGGGCGGACACGGGCTTCGTGGTTCCGGGCCCGGAGAGCTTCGACTCGGCGGATACGGCAGTCCTGGTGGGCATGGACGGCGAGGAGGGCACTGTGACCCTGCTGAACCTGGAGCTGGGCAGGAACTATACCCTCGCCATGGACGGCACCACCAGGCTCTATGACAAATACGGGGACGCGGTCTCCATCGGCCAGATAGAAAAGGGGGACATCGTGGACGTGACCTTCCTGAAGTCCAAGAAGCACCTGACCACCATGCGGCAGTCGGTGAACAGCTGGACCTACGCGGACGTGGAGCGCTATGAGGTGAACCCGGTGCGGGGGGAGGTGACCATCGGCCAGGAGACCTATAAGCTCACCTCCAACACCCAGTACCTGTCGGAGGGCATGAAGATAGAGCTGATGGATCTGAACCCGGCGGACACGCTGAGCTTCCAGGGCATCGGGAACCAGATCCTGAGCGTGCGGGTGGAAAAGGGGCATGGCTACCTGCGGCTGGAGGGCGATGAGAAATTCGTGGGCGGCTGGATAGAGGTGGGCCAGTCGGTGATACAGCGAATCACGGAGGACATGCTGCTGGTGGTGGCGGAGGGGGATTACCAGGTGAACATCTCCCACAAGGGCGGAGGCGGCGTCAAGAGCGTGCGGGTGGACCGCAACCAGGAGACGGTGCTGGACATCAGCGACCTGGAGATCCCCGAGCCCCAGACGGGCACCGTGCTGTTCTCCGTAAACCCCTCCGACGCGGAGCTGTACGTGGACGGCGGGCTGGTGGACACCTCCGTGCCCCAGACGCTGGAGTATGGCCTGCATCAGCTGATCGCCAGGGCGGAGGGGTATCATTCCATTACCCAGTACATCCGGGTGGCCCAGGAATCCCTGGCCTTTGAGCTGACATTGGAGGAGGCGGACGCCGGAGAGTCCCAGGAGCCCTCGGACAGCGACAGCTCCACGGTTCCCACGGACACCACCACGGACTATTATAAGGTGTACGTGGACGCGCCGGAGGGTGCGGAGGTGTACCTGGACGGCAGCTATGTGGGAATCGCCCCCTGCAGCTTCCGGAAGGTGGAGGGTGCCCATACCATCATCCTGCGGAAGGCGGGCCATGAGACCAGGAGCTATACGATCCAGGTGGACAATGAGGAAAAGGACATCTCCTTCTCCTTCGCGGATCTGGCGGCATACGCCACGGAATCCACCGGCTCCCAGGAGAGCAGCAAATCCTCCCAGGAGAGCGGAGGATCCTCCCAGGAGACGAAAGAGTCCTCTGGGGAGTCCGAAAGCGCCTCCTCCGGCTGAGCCCGCAAGGCCCGGCCCTGCTGGACTTTAGAAGATTCGTTGTGAATATTTGCGTAAAATGCCTTGACAAACCAGGGAAAACCATATATATATATTTATAGGCGTTTCAGAGGGATAACTTAGAAATGTACACCAACAAAGAAAACTCATTATAGGAGGGTTCAATATGAACAAAACTGAATTGACCGCAGCAATCGCCGAGCAGGCTGGGATTTCCAAGAAGGACGCAGAAAAGGCTTTGAAGGCTTTTACGGATGTGGTTGCTGACGAACTGAAGAAGGGTGAGAAGGTTCAGCTGGTTGGCTTCGGGACTTTCGAGGTAGTGGAGAGAGCGGCCAGAGAAGGCAGGAATCCCCAGAACGGCGAGCCCATGCCGATTGCAGCTTCCAAGGCTCCTAAGTTCAAGGCTGGCAAGGCTTTAAAGGATATGGTGAACGAGTGATAGCATCAGCCAATATGTGATGAGTTCAAAGCCCGGTGGAGAATGTGCTCCGGGCTTTTTGCGTCCTATTCGGCTGGCATGGGAAAGGCGTGGAGTTATGAGATTGGATAAATACCTGAAGGTGTCCAGACTGATCAAGCGGCGCACCGTGGCCAACGAGGCCTGCGACGGCGGCCGGGTGACGATCAACGGCAGGGTGGCCAAGGCCTCCGCCGAGGTGAAGCAGGGGGACGTGATCGCGATCTCCTTCGGCAACCGGGAAGTGAAGGTGGAGGTGCTGGATGTACAGGAGACCGTGAAGAAGGAGGCGGCCGCTGAGCTTTTCCGCTACCTGTGACCGCAAAATCTGCCGGGCGCGTGTTCTAACCTGCCCGTCCCCCTCATATATTTTATTCAGACGACGGAAAAACCGGACAGAGGTTTCCGGCAGGGGGGAGGGCCTTATGGAGGATTTGAGCGGAAGCGCGCGCATGCACAAGGTGGCCATGACCAATCGGAGGAGCTGCACCATAGGCGGCGTGAAGGATGTGCTTTCTTTCGATATACATGAAATTCTCCTGGAGACGGAGCAGGGGATGCTGATGATCAAGGGGGATGAGCTGCATGTCAGCCGCCTGACCCTGGAGAAGGGCGAGGTGGACATCGACGGCCGGATCGACAGCCTCACCTATTCCGACGCGGGCGCCGTGGGCCGCAAGGGCGAGTCCCTGCTGACCCGCCTGTTCAGGTGAGCCTATGGTGGACGAGAACGTGTTCCTCCTGCACTCCCTGCTCATGGGCATCTTCATCACCTTCGTGTACGATCTGCTGCGGATCTTCAGGCGGGTGGCGCCCCACGGGCATTTCCTGGTGTCGCTGGAGGATCTGGCTTTCTGGGTGTACTGCGGCGGGGAGGTCTTCCTGCTGATGTACCGCGAGAGCAACGGGACCCTGCGGTGGTTCGCCGTGCTGGGGGCCCTGGCTGGGATGTTCTTCTATAAGAAGACAGTCAGCCCGCTGCTGGTGAGATACGCCTCCCTGCTGCTCACGAAGCTCCTGGCCCTCCTGAAAAAGGTCCTGGGCTGGCTGTGGAAGCCCTTCGGCCTGGCGGGCAGGAAGACGGGCAGCGCGGTACACAAGGCCGGAGGGCGGTTCAGGAGGCGGATGGGGAAATTGCGCCGGGCCGTGAAATTAAGGTTGACGTTTTTCCTGAAAGCATTTAAAATGAACTTCAAGACTTGAAACGGGGGTGCGTATGGCGAGAAGGCAGAGGGTTGCATACAGAAAGAGACAGCAGAACCGTTTCAGCATGTTCCTGGCGACGCTGGTGGTGGTGCTCATTTTGGTGCTGGTAGGCGTCAAGAGCATAGAGCTGCGGGACAAGATCGACCAGAAGAGGACGGAGGCGGCCCAGCTGGAGGCACAGATAGAGGCGGAGATGCAGCGCACCCTGGAGATCGAGGCCCTGGGCAAGGAGGTACAGACCAAGGGATATATCGAGGACGTGGCCAGAGAGAAGCTTGGACTTGTGTATGAGGATGAGATTCTTTTTAAACAGGATAAATAGGAAGCGGCAGCGGGATGATGAGCGGGAGCGTGAGGCCCCCGCTTTTTTTGTCGCAAAACTTTAAGGGGGGAGATCCTTGTTTTTGACAAAAAATGGGGGAGGCGCTCCGTATAATAAGTACCGCTGCGGGGCTTTGGGCGGTCCGACGCCCGGGCCGACAGCGGAAAGGTGTGGATATGGCATGATGAGGAGAAAAAGGGAGGAGAAGGAGCTGCAGACGGCGCAGGTATCGGACCTGTGCAGGCGCAGGCTCCTGGGCTATGCGGACAGCTTCCATGAGCTGGCCCGGAGCTATGACCGCGAATTCGTGCCGGAGACGGACGACAGGGAGGCAGTCCTGGCACAGCGCAGGCTCTGGGAGAGCCGGCAGATCATCAGCGGTCATCTGGAGGAAATGGCGAAGATCATGACGGAGGCGGCCTGCGAGGTGCTGTCCTTCCATCCTATGGAGAACAGGAAGAGGCGGCTGCTGACCCAGGCCCTGGCGGAGGAGGGGATACAGGTGGAGAGCCCCCACTACCTGCCCAGGGAGGACGGCAGGCAGGCGGTGGTGCTGACCATGAGGACCCAGAGGGGAGGGAAGGTGTCGGCGGAGGACGCGGCGGACATGATCTCCGTGCTGCTGGACAGGAGGCTGATGCCTGCGGCGGACACCCCCTATGTGGTGGAGCCGGATCCCCAGAGCTTCATCCTGGAGGAGGAAGCGGGATTCCTGGCCCTGACGGGATTTGCCAGGGCGACGAAGGAAGACGAATCTGTCTCCGGCGACAACTACGCCGTGGTGGAGTCCGAGCGGGGCAGGGTGACGGTGATGCTCTCGGACGGCACGGGCTCGGGGGAGAGGGCAGGGAAGGACAGCGAGCGGGTGCTGGATCTGATGGAGAAGATGCTGGAGGCCGGATACGACATCGACGCAGCCATCAACATGGTCAATACGGCCCTGTTCGCCGCGGGGGAGGACATCAACCACCCCACGCTGGATATCTGCGACATCGACCTCTATGACGGAAGCTGCCAGCTTCGGAAGGTGGGCGGAGCCGCCACATTCCTGAAGCGGGGCCAGGAGGTGGAGCGGGTGGCCATGGGGAACCTTCCCCTGGGCATCTTCGGCCAGATGGAGATCCTGCCGGTGGAGCGCAGGCTGCAGGACGGGGATTATCTGATTATGGTGTCGGACGGGGTGGTGGATGCCTTTGGGGAGGAGTATGAGGATTCCATGGGCAGCGTGATCGCCGGGATACAGGAGTGCAGCCCCGGGGAGATCGCGGAGCGGCTTCTTCGGTTCGCCCTCTGCGCCAGCGGGGGCCGGATCCGGGACGATATGACCATAGGGGTGATCGGCATATGGAAGACCTGATTTTTTCCGGGAGCATTTGACTTTTTCCCTGTTTTGGGATAAGATTTGATGCATGGGAATCAGGGAAGAGACAGAAAAAAAGGTGTTTGCCTATATAGAGGAGCAGGGCATGTTCTCCGCCGGGGACCGCCTCGTGGCCGGGGTGTCCGGGGGAGCGGACTCCGTCTGCATGCTGGCATTGCTTCTGGCCTGGCGGGAGAGAAGGCCGCTTTCGCTGGCGGTGGCCCATGTGAACCACGGGCTGCGCCGGGAGGCGGGGGAGGACGCCGGATATGTGGAGGAGCTGTGCAGGCGGGAGGGAATCCCCTTCTTCCTGACGGAGAGCGACGTGCGCCGGACAGCCCTGGAGGAGGGCTGCTCGGAGGAGGACGCGGGCAGGCGGATCCGCTACAGGGCCTTCCGGGAGGCGGCCGGGCGGACGGGCGCGGACAGGGTGGCCGTGGCCCACAACAGCGATGACAACGCGGAGACCATGCTGTTCCACCTGTTCCGGGGCAGCGGCCCGGCGGGGCTCGGCGGCATCGCGCCCCTGCGCCTGGAGGAGGGCGGGCTGTGGATCCTGCGGCCCATCCTGTGCCTGGAGCGCCGGGAGGTGGAGGCGTACCTGAGGGAGCGGGGGATCTCCTGGCGCAGGGACAGCACCAATGAGGGGGACGATTACTGCCGGAACCGCATCCGCCACCACATCCTGCCCTACGCGGGGGCGGAGGTGTCGGCAGGGGCCGTGGGCCATATGCTGCGGACGGCGCAGCTGTTGCGGGAGACGGAGGGGTATCTGCGGCAGCAGACGGAGGAAGCCCTGAGGCAGTGCGCGGTGCGCTATGGGGGCGAAGTGGCCGGAGAGCCGAGAGGGATGGAGGCGGATGCCCTGCCTGAGAGCGCCGTTTCGGCAGTGGGCGGCGGGGCGGGGTATCAGGTGGACGTAGAGGCCTTCCTGGGCTTCCACAGGGCCCTGCAGGGGAGGATGCTGCTGGAGCTTTTGAAGCGCCTGTCGCCCACGGGGAAGGACATCCTGGCGGTGCATGTCCAGGACGCGCTGGCCCTGTTCCGGAGGGAGGGGAACCGGTATGTCACCCTGCCCTTCGGCATCACGGCCAGGCGGCAGTACGGCCAGGTGCTGCTGGAGCGCGGGAAGACCGGGGAGGGGAATGAAGACGGGATATCGTCATTCCTGGGGGAGCCTGTGGAGGTGCCCCTGACGGAGGCGCTGTTCGGGACGCCCGCGGTCTTTCGCCTGGGGGACTTTGGGGAACTGGAATTTTCCGCTTTTTTCATAAAAAAAGAATGGGAAGTTCCCAAAAACCGGTATACGAAATGGTTCGACTATGATAAAATAGAAGATATGCATTCCATGGAAGAACCCGCAGTCATCCGCAGCCGGGAGCGGGGAGACTACCTCACCATAACCCGGGGGGCCGGGAGCATGGCGCACAAGTCCCTGAAGGATTACATGATCTCGGAAAAGATACCAAGGCAGCTCAGAGACCGGATTCCGGTGGTGGCCCTGGGGAACCATGTGCTGTGGCTGGTGGGCTGGCGGATCAGCGAGGCCTTCAAGGTAAGCGGGGATACGAGGCGCGTGCTGCAGGTGAGGCTGACAGGACAAAACGAGGAGAGCGGAACGGAGGAGAAAGATGTCGGAGCACATTAACGTACTTTTGCCGGAAGAGGAAGTGGACGCAAGGATTCAGGCCATGGGGGAACAGATCAGCAGGGACTACGCGGGGAAGCAGGTGCACCTGATCTGCGTGCTGAAGGGCGGGAGCTTCTTCCTGTGCGAGCTTGCAAAGAGGATCACGGTGCCGGTGTCCCTGGACTTCATGTCGGTGTCCAGCTACGGAGGAGGCACCGAGTCCAAGGGCGTGGTGAAGATAGTAAAGGATCTGGACGAATCGATCCGGGACAAGGACGTGCTGGTGGTGGAGGACATCGTGGACAGCGGAAGGACCTTGAGCTACCTGCTGGAGATGCTCAGGAGCAGAGGGCCTAAGTCCCTGCGCCTGTGCACGCTGCTGGACAAGCCGGAGAGGCGGGTGGTGGACGTGGACGTGGACTATACAGGATTTCAGATTCCGGACAAGTTCGTGGTGGGCTATGGTCTGGACTATGACCAGAGATACCGCAACCTTCCTTACATCGGTATCGTGGAATTCGACGAGGCATAGGGATACGCGGATGAACAGGAGGCTTGCAAGTTGAGGCAGAATAGCAGAGGATTCAATTCATATTTCATATTCATCATCCTGCTCCTGATGGGAGTGGCGCTGCTGACATCCATGAACGGCTCGGAGGAGGCATATACGAAGGAGCAGTTCATCGCGGACATGGAGGCGGACAGGGTCTCTGAGGTGGTTGTCAGGCCCAACAGCGAGGTGCCCACGGGATACCTGGCCGTGGAGCTCAGGAGCGGCGCGGAGCGTAAGCTGTACGTGACGGACATCGGGGAGGCGGAGGCCCTGGTCAGGGACCACGGGTTCGACCCGGTGGTGAAGGACGTGCCCAGGGAGGGGTGGGTGCTGACCACTTTGGTGCCCATGCTGATCGTGCTGGCGGTGGGCATCTTCCTGTTCATGATGATCAATGCCCAGAATGCCGCCGGCGGCAACGGCAAGATGATGAACTTCGGCAAGAGCCGGGCCAGGCTGTCCATGGGGGACAAGAACATTACCTTTGAGCAGGTGGCCGGGCTGAAGGAAGAGAAGGAGGAGCTGGAGGAGATCGTGGATTTCCTGAAGGATCCCGGCAAATATATCAAGGTGGGGGCCAGGATCCCCAAGGGCGTGCTCTTAGAGGGCCCTCCCGGGACGGGCAAGACATTGCTGGCAAAGGCTGTGGCCGGGGAGGCCGGAGTGCCCTTCTTCAGCATATCCGGCTCCGATTTCGTGGAGATGTTCGTAGGTGTGGGCGCGTCCCGTGTCCGGGACCTGTTCGAGGAGGCCAAGAAGAACGCCCCCTGCATCGTGTTCATCGATGAGATCGACGCGGTGGCCAGGCGTCGGGGCACTGGCATGGGCGGCGGCCACGACGAGAGGGAGCAGACCCTGAACCAGCTTCTGGTGGAGATGGACGGCTTCGGCGTCAACGAGGGCATCATCGTCATGGCGGCCACCAACCGGGTGGACATCCTAGATCCCGCCATCCTGCGCCCCGGGCGCTTCGACAGGAAGGTGGCCGTGGGGACGCCGGATGTCAGCGGCAGGGAGGACATCCTGAAGGTACACTCCAAAAACAAGCCCCTGGCGGAGGACGTGGACTTGAAGCAATTGGCCCAGACCACGGCGGGCTTCACCGGGGCCGACCTGGAGAACCTGATGAACGAGGCCGCCATCAACGCGGCCAAGAAGGGCAAGGGCTTCGTGGCGGAGGAGGACGTGGAGAAGGCCTTCGTCAAGGTGGGCATCGGCGCGGAGAAGAAGAGCCGGGTGGTCTCCGACAAGGAGAGGCGCATCACGGCCTACCATGAGGCCGGACACGCCATCCTGTTCCATGTGCTGCCGGACGTAGGGCCTGTGTATACGGTGTCCATCATCCCCACGGGCGCAGGCGCGGCGGGTTATACCATGCCCCTGCCGGACAAGGACGAGATGTTCCTGACCAAAGGGCAGATGCTCCAGGAGATCATGGTCTCCCTGGGAGGGCGCATCGCGGAGCAGATTATCTTCCAGGACATCACCACCGGGGCCTCCAGCGACATCAAGAAGGCCACCAAGGTGGCCAGGCGGATGGTGACGCGGTTCGGCATGTCGGACAATATCGGCGTCATCTGCTATGACGATGACGACGATGAAGTCTTCATCGGCCGGGATCTGGCACATGCGAAGGGCCACAGCGAGGCCGTCTCCGGCGAGATCGACAGGGAAGTGAAGGCCATCATCGACGAGTGCTACGCCAAGGCGAAGGAGATCATCCTGGCCAGGGAGGACGTGCTCCATGGCTGCGCGAAGCTGCTGCTGGAAAAGGAGAGGATCGGCAGAGAGGAGTTCGAGGCGCTCTTCCCGGAGGGGAGGACAGACGCTGAGGCATAAGATGTGCATGTACAAAATAGACAAAAAAACCTTGCTTTTTTCGTCAAGCTTGTTGGTTTTGGGAATTGGCAAAATGGGGGACGGATGGTATCATATTACTTGTAACCCCCAATACATTATATAGTTTTTTGCTATACCCCATAAGAAATACCTTCTCTAAAAAGGACAGTCACCCCATGGCTGTCCTTTTTACATGCCCGGATTCGTCTGTCTGTCCGGGATACTTGCCTGTCCGGCTTACAGATTTTCGCTGCCTGTCCCGGCTTTCTCAAGCCGCTTCCGATACAGGATTCCCGTGATGTCCGCCAGGATCCAGCCGATGGGGATGGCGCTCCAGATGCCGTATACCCCGATCCAGGGGACGGGAGCCAGCAGATAGGCCAGCAGCACCCTGGTTCCCAGGGAGATGACCGTGAGCACCAAAGACATCTCCGGCCTGTTGACGCCCCGGTAATAGCCGTACAGCAGGAACAATATGCCGATGCCGCAGTAGAAGGCCCCCTCGATCCGCAGATACCCCACGCCCACGGCGATGATCTCCGCCTCCCCGGGGCTGACGAATATCATCATCAGATAGCGGGCGGACAGGAAGATCAGCAGGGACACCGCCAGGCAGAAGCCCATGGACACCCGCAGGGCGCTCCCCATCCCCTGCTTCACCCGGTCGTCCCGGCCTGCGCCGTGGTTCTGGGAGATGAACAGCGAGAAGGCATTGCCGAATTCCTGGGCGGGCATGTAGGCGAAGGAGTCGATCTTCACAGCCGCGGCGAAGGCCGCCATCACCACGGGGCCGAAGCTGTTCACCAGCCCCTGGATCATCAGGATGCCGAAGTTCATGACGGACTGCTGGACGGAGGAGGAGAAGGCGAAGCGCAGGATTTCCGCCATGGAGGCCTTCTCCCCGCCCTCCTGACGCCTGTGGAAGCGCAGCCTGGGCTCTCTGATCCAGGTGTAGGCCATGAGGCCTATGCCCGATACGGCCTGGGCGATCACCGTGGCCGCCGCCGCGCCGCCTATCCCCCAGCGGAAGACCATGACGAAGACCAGGTCCAGCACGATGTTCAAAAGCGCGGTGCTGCCCAGGAAATACAGCGGCGCCACGGAATTGCCAACGGCCCGCAGCAGGTAGGCGAAGTAATTATAAAGGAACACAAAGACAAGGCCCATGAAGATGATCCACACATAGCTGTGCATCATTTCCATCAGCTCGCCGGGGGTCCGCAGGAGGCGCAGGATCGGGCGGCAGAACGCCATCACCAGGAGGTTCAGGGCTACGGTGACCCCGCCGATCAGCAGGAAGGACAGCCGCATTGTGCTCTTCATGCGGGCCTCCTCCTTCCGGCCGAAATAGTAGGAGAACAGGGCGCCGCTGCCCATGGCCATGCCGATCAGGATGGAAGTCAGGAATGTCATCAAAGTGTAGGCGCTTCCCACCGCCGCCAGCGCGTCCGGCCCCAGGAAGCGGCCCACGATCAGGGTGTCCGCGATATTATAAAACTGCTGCAAGAGGTTGCCCAGTATCATGGGGCCTGCGAACAGCAGCATGTTTTTGGTTACGTTTCCTTGTGTCAGGTCTTTTTTCATTTTATCAGTCTTTTATCCTGTCCAGTTCAGCCAGGTTGAGCCTATTCTTTTATTTCATCGATATCTGTCAGGTTCACCCCCGCTACATTCAGAATCGCTTTCAGCGCAAGGTACTCCTTTTTCAATTCGGCGTATGTCTCGGCTGCGTTCTCTTTTCGGGCCAGAAGCATGTACCTCTGGATTTTCTTTAAATCATCAATGGCAGCTTTCGCGATTTCGAGACCGTTTGGCATATGATCACCTGCTTTCTGAAATGCCGTTTCATTGTTTCTGTGACACTTTTATCATAACAGATTTCCGGAAGGGTGTAAAGGCTTTCGGAATCGGAAATGGCGATTGCAAACGGCTGTGGGTGCGGTTATAATGAAGAGGGGCGGCCCGGTTTGTAGCAAAAATGATGCATTGGTGGGTTATGATAGCAATCATGATCGGGGGGGATTCGTTTTCCATGACGAGACAGGCGGAGGACATGTCAATGGGGAAAAAGAGGACAGCGATTATGGTCGCGTGCATGCTGGCCTGCGGGGGATGCCTGGCGCGTCCGGCGAAGGTCCGGGCCCGGGAGGAATCCATTGCGCTGCTGGTGCAGCAGTATGAGGCCTATCGGGAGGCTTTCGAGGCCATTGGATCTCTGGCGGACGTGGAGGAGGCGGGATATGACATCATCGAGGAGCAGAGGTTCCCGGTGCAGCTTGAGACCTTCGGCGAGGAGCAGGTGGAGCTGGTGCCCATCCTGCACAGGGAGTACCACAGGCTGGCGATCCTGATCGTGGACGGCAGTGGGAACGTGCTGTTCAAGACCAACCAGCTGGAGACCAACTACAAATATCCGGGGCAGCTTTCCCAGCCCACCAAAAGCCTGGAATCCGTATCCTTTCAGGAGCTGGACCACGACGGGCTGACGGACATCGTATTGATCACCGTATGCGAGAACGATGCCGGGGACTACGCGGGGAAAAGCTACAGGGTGGGGGACGTGCTGTTCCAGCGGGACGGGGACTTCTACCGGGACTGGCGGGTGTCGGACAAGATAAACCGCTTCAGCATGAACAAGAGCGCGGACTTCATCGCCTCCTATGTGGGGGAGGGGAAGTCCACGGAGATCCTCTATACCGCCACCACCCTGAAGGAGCTGCAGGAGCACGGCTTCCAGCTGGTGCGGGAGCACAGCTACACCATAGAGTTCGAGAAGCAGGGCAGCCTCCTGGTGGCCCCGGGCTTCATCACCATGGCGGATTACGATGTGTTCATGATCTACCTGGTGAACGGGGAGGGGGACATCGTCTGGAGCTTCCAGCCCATGGAGGATTACGACAACCTCTACGCCCTGAAGGGAATGGTCTGCCGGGATGTGGACGGGGACGGCATGAAGGACGTGGTGGTGCTGGCCAGGTACAGCTATGCCGGCCCGGAGGGGGAGCAGCTGATCGATACGAAATGCGACATCTACTACCAGCGCACGGACGGGTTCCAGGCGGAGGAGAACTTCGGGGAAATCTATCAGTGCACCGAGGAGGATACCATGGAGGAGCTGGTGGAGATTATCAGAGAATACTGGGGGTGGCCAAAAGAGGAATGATCAAGATACTGATTGTAGACGATGAAAAGTCCATCTGCGACCTGATAGACATCAACCTTTCCGCGGCGGGATACCACTGCAGGAGCGTACAGGACGGGCTGGAAGCCATTGACCTGATCGAGTCGGAGAATTTCGACTTGATCCTTCTGGACATCATGCTGCCCGGGGCGGACGGCTTCGACATCATGGAGTACATCAGGCCCATGCGGATTCCCGTGATATTCATCACGGCGAAGCATGAAGTCAGGGACAGGGTCAAGGGCCTGAAGCTGGGGGCGGAGGACTATCTGGTGAAGCCCTTTGACGTGGTGGAGCTGGTGGCCAGGGTGGAGGTGGTGCTGCGGCGCTACAACAAGACCGAGACCACCCTGACGGCCGGGGACGTGGTGGTGGACACGGAGGCCAGGAAGGTGACGAAGGCCGGGAAGCCCGTGGTCCTCACCAACAAGGAGTACGGCCTACTGGTGCTGTTCATCAGCAACAAGAACATCGCCCTGTTCAGGGAGAACCTCTATGAGAAGGTGTGGGGGGACGAGTACCTGGCGGACAGCCGGACCCTGGACCTCCATGTCCAGAGGCTGCGCCGGAAGATGGGCTGGGAGGAGAACCTGGTGGCCGTGTACAAGGTGGGCTACCGGCTGGAGATCTGAGCATGAAGTTTGTATACAAGATTTCTCTGTGGACGATCATCATCATGGCTGTGGCTTTCGGGCTCAGCGGGTATCTCTTCGTGGACTCCGTCTTCCAGAAATCCTTGGAGCGGGAGGTGGCCCAGGCGCTGGACGGCAGCAATATATTGCGGTTCGCCTTTGAGACGGCGGCCCTGAACATCCCCACGAAGTACAATGTGCTCCAGGACGTGGCAGTGGAGCAGATCGGGGGCAAGCTGGAGAGCAGCGGCCAGGGTACGGAGCGGTATCTGCGCCTGTCCAATGAGGAGAGGGAGGCGCTCTACCAGAGCAACGGCTTCGCCCAGGACACCGGCCTGCTCCAGCAGATCGGCGAGGAGACCAAAATCTGGCAGGTAGTCCGGCAGGAGGGGCGCTACTATGTCCACACGGGGATCATGGTGGACGCGCTGGACAGGAACCTGTACCTGGAGACCCTGGAGGACGTGACGGAGGTGTTCGAGGAGCGCACCATGGGCTTTGCCGTCTATCGGCGGGTGACCCTGGCCATGCTGGCGTGCAGCTCCATCGTCATGTTCCTCATCTGTACCTGGCTCGCCAAGCCCATCCGCCTGCTCACCGGCGCCACCAGGCGCATGGCCCAGGGGGACTACAGCTACCGGGCCAGGAAGGTCAGCAGCGATGAGCTGGGGCAGCTCACCGTGGACTTCAACAGCATGGCCAACGTGCTGGAGGACACCATCGGAGAGCTGCAGGAGGCAGTTCGGTCCAGAGAGGACTTCATCGCGGCTTTCGCCCATGAATTGAAGACGCCGTTGACTTCCATCATCGGCTACGCGGACCTCCTGCGGTCCAGGAAGCTGGACGAGGAGAAGCACTTCCTCTCGTCCAACTACATCTATACAGAGGGGAAGCGCCTGGAGAACATGTCCTTCCGCCTGCTGGACATCATCGTCACTAAGCGGGAGGCCATCGATCCCCAGCCCGTGGCGGCAAAGGTGCTCTTCCAATACCTGAAGGACATGTTCGCCGGGAACAAGGAGCAGAGGATTCGGTTCGCCTTCGGCAGCGGCACCGTATACGCGGAGGCCAATCTCCTGAAATCCGTCCTGCTGAACCTGGTGGACAATGCCTGCAAGGCGTCCAGCGAGGGCGGCCTGGTGGAGGTGCTGGGGAGGCGCCTGGAGGACGCCTACGCTTTCCAGGTGAAGGACTACGGCGTGGGCATCCCCGAGGAGGAGCTGATGAAGGTCACCGAGGCCTTCTACATGGTGGACAAGTCCCGCTCCCGCAGCAGGAACGGGGCGGGCCTGGGCCTTGCGCTGTGCGTGGAGATCCTGCGGCTCCATGGCAGCGAACTGGAGATAGAGAGCAGGATGGGAGAGGGCACCTGCATCAGCTTCGTCATTCCTGACAAAAAGGGAGAGGCAGGGGCGGACGGAGCCCGGAGGCAGAACGCGGAGGAGACCCTCCTGCGGAATGAGATAGCCCACAATGCCCTGCGGGAGACACAGGCCGGTACAGAAAAAGAAAATGCCGGACAGGAACAGGGCGAAGCCCCGCGGCAGGAGGCAGAGGGGGATGCGGAGGATGAAGATGACGAAAAAGAATTGGGAGAAGCTTAGCCTGTTTCTGATTCCTCTGGCGGCAATCATCGTAGGGCTGGCCGTGTGGGGGCCCGAGGCGCTGGCCAGATACCGGGACAAGTCCATCCTGAACCAGATTCAGGCCCAGGAGACCCATACCGGGACGGAAGGATACCGCTATTCCCTGGGCGCCAACGAAAAGGTGTACATCCTCTCCAAATGCCTGAACAACCAGATACTGCCGGAGAGCGAACAGAACGCCATGACGCGGAACGGCCTGGACTATGAGAACCTGACGGGCATCTACGCCTTCGTGGCCAACAAGAAGGATGCCTCCGGCCAGGACGTGGAGGAGAGCGCGGGGATCCAACTGGCCAACCGGGGCCTGGCGGAGCTGAAGGAGCGGGGGATATTGCCGGAGGGCATCCAGGAGATGACGGAGGACTCCTACAGCGCCGTGCTGTATTCCGCCATCGATGTGCCGGATCCCCAGAACAATGTGCTGGTCTGGAAGATCAGCCTGGATACCAGCCTACAGAATGCCAACAAGGAGAACCGTCTGCTGGATGCCTATGTGGACGCGGACACGGGCAAGATATACGAATTCTACGCCCGGACGGGGATCTCCTCCTGGGAGGCCGTGGACGCGGACGGCATGGTGGCTGCCTGGGCGGAGTACATGGAGCTTGGGGAGCCGCAGGAGTATGGGAACATCAACCCTCTGTCGGAGAATACCCCCTACTTCAGGAAGTACACCTTCTCCGGGATGGAGAAGGAGGACGTGGTGGCCACTGTGGGGTATTATGAGGGGATCAACGAGCTGTATCTGAAGATTTCGAAGTAGGCGGGACGCATCCCCATGTTACAACTTTGATACAAAAATGATAAAGACCGGATACAGAAAAGATGTCACTTTGATGTGGCAGCCCTCTATACTGTACCTGACACACATGGGAAGAGGGGGCGGAAACATGGGCGCACAGGGCGGCAGAGGACAGAGGCGGAGGATGAGGAGGCTGACGGGAACGGCATTGTTCGTGGCAGCTTTCTTTTTGTCTGCCGCCCTGGCGGGAAAAGGGTGCTTCCTGCTGGCGGACAAATGTATCAGCGCCTTTGCCCGCGGCTCCTCCGGGGAGGAGGGGGCGGTGGAGGCAGCAGATGCCGGAGATTCGGGCGGCATCGTCATGGTGAGCGATGAGGCGGGGCTCACGGGGCTGGTGGCCATCGATGCCGGGCACGGCGGGGAGGACGATGGCTGCTACCGGGACGGTGTGTCGGAGGCCAGGGTCAATCTGGAGCTGGCGAAGGGGCTCTCCGGGAAGCTCCAGGAGCTGGGCTTCGACACGGTGATGCTGCGGGAGGACGACGAGAGCCTGCCCTCCCTGGAGGAGCGGGTGAAAGCGGCGGAGGCGGCGGGAGCGGACATCTTCGTCAGCATCCACCAGAATGCCTATGACGGCACCCAGGCCGGGGTATCCGGCATCGAGACCTGGTACTGCGGAAACCTGGCGGACAGCGGCCGCCTGGCCGGGCTGGTGCATAAAGGGGCCGTGGAGAAGACAGGGGCCGTGGACAGGGGGACGCAGGAGACGGATGAGCTGTATGTGATTCGCTACGCGACCATGCCGTCCTGCCTGATAGAGACCTCCTTCCTGTCCGACAGCGCGGAGCGCCGGGCCATCACCTCCCAGGCCTACCAGGACAAGCTGGTGGAGGGGATGGCGCAGGGCATCGCGGAGTACTTCGGCGCAAAATGAAGCGTTTTTTGAAATAATCCTTGCGATCTGTGCAAAACTGTGCTACAATTTTCTTTGTTCAGGGCGATGGTCCTGCATGGATGGGTTCCCGAGTGGCCAAAGGGGACAGACTGTAAATCTGCTGCAAAT
>NZ_CAPDXS010000015.1:0-51323 GCF_948601915.1 uncultured Acetatifactor sp.
CAAAAAGTATACTTTTGGGTAATCAGCTTTTTTGATGTTAAAATACTTTTCACATAGGCATTCCCCGCTCAGTCCACTCCATCGAACGCATCGCTAAGCACTAACATTCGTTGTAAAAAATGTACCTCTCCCACATTTTTTCATTGTATTTTTTGTAAACATCTGCTATACTATCCCCATATCCCCTTGAGGAGGTACACATATGTATCGAGTCGCAATAGCGGAACTCTATAAATGGAAAGAAAGCAGGCACCGTAAGCCGCTGATTATCCAGGGAGCCAGGCAGGTGGGAAAGACCTGGCTGATGAAGGAATTCGGCTGCCAGGCCTATGCGGATACCGTATATATCAATTTTGACTCTAATTCCAGAATGGCCGAACTCTTCGCCTCGGATCTGGACACAGACCGCCTGGTCATGGGAATCGAACTCTATGCAGGCAGAAAAATAACCCCGGACAGCACATTGCTGATTTTCGATGAGATACAGGAAGTCCCGAGAGCGCTTTCGTCCCTGAAATATTTCTGTGAAAACGCACCGCAGTATCATATCGTCTGCGCAGGCTCCTTACTGGGCATCGCCCTGCACGAGGGCACATCATTTCCTGTGGGAAAGGTGGATTTTCTGCCCCTTTATCCACTGTCATTTAAGGAGTTTTTGATGGCGGTTGCAGGCGAACGCTTTGCCGGGCTCCTGAATTACCGGGACTTCCAAATGATCGCCTCTTTTAAGCAGACATACATTGATGCACTCAAACAATATTTCTTTATCGGCGGCATGCCGGAAGCTGTGCAAAGCTTTGTGGAGGAAAGGGATTTTAATGCGGTTCGGAATATTCAGAAGCGCATATTGGCTGCATATGAACAGGATTTTTCCAAGCATGCTCCGATTGAGATTGTGCCGAAAATACGGATGATCTGGAACAGCATCCCCTCTCAGCTTGCAAGGGAGAATAAGAAGTTCGTTTACGGTCTAGTGCGCGAGGGTGGACGGGCAAAGGAATACGAGGCGGCAATCATGTGGCTCTGTGACTGCGGGCTTGTGCACAAGGTCAGCCGCGTCAATGCATCAGGCATCCCCCTGAAAGCCTATGAGGACTTGAAGGCCTTTAAGCTTTTCATGGTGGATGTAGGGCTTCTCGGCTGCATGAACGGCCTGCGCCAGCGCACGCTGCTGGACGGCAATGCGCTGTTTACCGAATTCAAGGGCGCGCTTACAGAACAGTATGTATGCCAGCAGCTTAAGACAGTTGGCGATTTAACTGTCTTCTATTATACCAATGACCGCAGTTCCTGTGAGATAGATTTTGTGGTCGATACCGGGGAACAAATCGTACCTATAGAGGTCAAGGCGGAAATCAACCTGAAAGCAAAGAGTCTGAAAACCTATCGTGAGAAATTTAGCCCCGAACTTTCCGTCCGCACTTCCATGGCGGATTATAAAAGAGAGGATTGGCTGCTCAATCTCCCACTGTATGCAGTAGAAGAAATCTGTAACTGTCTGGAACAGCATTGAACACGGGGGATTCCTGACAAATGCCGGGAATCCCCCATAAAAAATCCATCACTGCACATGAAATGCCGTAAGCCCCGGATACTCCGCAGCCCCTTTCAGCTCCTCCTCTATCCGCAGCAGCCGGTTGTACTTCGCCACCCTGTCGCTGCGGCAGGGCGCGCCGGTCTTGATCTGCCCCGTATTCCAGGCCACCGCCAGATCCGCGATGGTGGTGTCCTCGGTCTCGCCGGAACGGTGGGACATGACGGCGGTGTAATTGTTCTTGTGGGCCAGCTCCACGGCCTCGAAGGCCTCCGTGAGGGTGCCTATCTGGTTCACCTTCACCAGAATGGAGTTCGCCGTCCCCAGCTTGATGCCCGCGGCCAGGCGCTTCTTGTTGGTGACGAACAGGTCGTCGCCCACCAGCTGCACCTTCCCAGCCAGCCTTTCCGTCAGCTTCTGCCAGCCGTCCCAGTCGTCCTCCGCCAGGGCGTCCTCGATGGATATGATGGGGAAATCCTGGGTGAGCCTTTCGAAATAGGAGATCATCTCGTCCGTGCTGCGGATGACCTCCTCGCCTTTTAAGCTGCTCTCCCCGGGGAAGTGGTACATGTCCGTTTTTTCGTTATACAGTTCACTGGAAGCCGCATCCATGGCAATCCACACGTCCTCGC
This sequence comes from uncultured Acetatifactor sp., assembly GCF_948601915.1. Taxonomy (NCBI): domain Bacteria; kingdom Bacillati; phylum Bacillota; class Clostridia; order Lachnospirales; family Lachnospiraceae; genus Acetatifactor; species uncultured Acetatifactor sp. The sequence continues at coordinate 2,167 of NZ_CAPDXS010000015.1, forward strand.
CGGGCTTGTAGCCGGAGGCCCGGATGGCGTCCACCAGGAAGGTCAGCACGCTCTCCGCGTCCGGCAGGTCAGGCGCGAAGCCGCCCTCATCCCCCACGCCTGTGGAAAGACCCTTATCCTGCAGGAGCTTCTTTAAGTTGTGGTAGACCTCCGCACAGATCCGCAGGGCATCGGAAAAGCTGTCCGCGCAGATGGGCATGATCATGAACTCCTGGAAGTCCACCGTATTGGCGGCATGCTTGCCGCCGTTTAAGATATTCATCATGGGAACCGGCAGCAGATGGGCCCCTGCGCCGCCTACGTAGCGGTAGAGGGGCATGGACAGGGCCTTGGCGGCCGCCTTGGCGCAGGCTAGGGAGACGGAAAGCATGGCGTTTGCCCCCAGGTTCCCCTTGTTGTCCGTGCCGTCCAGCTCTATCAGCTGCCTGTCTATGGCAATCTGGTCCATGGCGTTCTTCCCCACCAGCACAGGAGCGATCTTCTCATTCACGTTCTTCACGGCATGCTGCACGCCCAGACCGAAATACCTGGGCTCGCCGTCCCGCAGCTCTACCGCCTCGAAGCGTCCTGTGCTGGCCCCGGAGGGCACCGCGGCGGTGCCGATATGGTACTGCCCGTCAGAGCTGCTTCGGACGAAGACATCCGCCTCCACGGTGGGATTGCCCCGGGAGTCCAGGATTTCACGGGCATGGATTGATTTGATTTCAAGATATGTGGTCATAATAATTCCTCCTTGACATATGGAATCTGCGTATTTTCGCTGCCGCTAGGCTGCCATTAGCATATCCCACATGGGAGAAATTATTCCGTTTTCAATCCGTAAGCCCCAAAAGCCAGTCCCTGGCATTGACGCGGCGGATGCCGTCATATTGGGCCTCCGGATCATCGTCCATAGTCAATATCATCTTGGGATAATGGTCGCGGATGGACATCAGGGGCCTCAGCGCTCTCTCCAGCGTCTTTTCATCTCGCACGGAAAGCGCTGCCTGAAAATAGGCGGTTCCCCTTGCGTCCACAGCCACAAAGTCCACTTCGAACGCGTCCACCTTTCCCACATAGACATCGTACCCCCGTCTCAGAAGCTCCAGATAGATCACATTTTCCAGAATATGCCCCGCATCAGCCTGTCTCGATCCCAGCAGCATATACCTCATTCCGATGTCTACGATATAATATTTGTTCAGGCTCTTCAGATACTGCTTGCCCTTGATATCATACCGCTTTGCCTCATAAATGACATAGCTCTCGGACAGCGCTTCCAGATATTTCTCGACCGTCTTCCCATCGATTTTCCTTCCGGCCGACGTCATGGTATCGGCTATCTTTTTGGAGGACAGGGGGCTTCCGATATTGTCGAATACAAATCGCAATACGCTCTTCAGCATCATTACATCCGTGATTTTCCTGCGGTTCACTATATCCTTTACCACGATGGTATTGTAGATGCCCTCCAGGTAATCCCGGATTTCATCCGGCCGCCCCCTAAGCACCAGCGCATAGGGAAAGGAACTTTCCCGCAGATATTCCGCATACTTGACGCCCCGATCCTCCATGCTGCCCGTACTCTCCATATACTCCCGAAAGGACAGAGGAAGCATCTCAATCTGAACATATCTTCCGGAAATCAATGTCGCAATCTCACCGGACAGCATGTACGCATTGGAGCCCGTGATATAGATATCCACATTTTTCCTGATATAGAGGCTGTCCACCACCTTCGGGAAATCATCGATATGATGCACTTCATCCAGAAAGATATAAGTCATCTTATCCTTTATTAGCCTGGATTTAAGGAATGCATGGAGCTTTCTGCAATCAGTCAGCTCCTCATAGTCCATATCCTCAAAATTGATGGATATGATCTGGGTTTCTGAAACTCCGTTCTCCCGCAGATAGTCCTGATATATTTCCAGAAGCGTGGACTTTCCACAGCGGCGGATGCCTGTCACGATTTTTATCAACTGCTTATCCCGAAACGCAATCAACTTGCTAAGATACTCTCTTCTCTGAATCAGCATAAATATCCCTCCTCGCAGCTTGTATACCCAGTATATGCCGATTTTCCAAAAAAATCAACACTTTTAGGAGAGCAGTCCTAAAAGTGTTGATTTTTATCCATTATCAGGAGCCTTATGTCAGTGCGCTCAGACAGCGCGCCTCAATATGCCTTCCCTGCCAGTATCTCCCGGTAGTCCTTATAATTCTTCTCCAGCAGCGCGGGTGTGTCCAGGCCGTAAGGGCATTTGGACTTGCATCTGCCGCAGTGGAGGCAGCTCTCGATTTTCTTCATCTTCTCCTGGGCCTGTGGCGTGAGCTGGGCCGCGGAGGGGGAACGGCGAATCAGCAGGCTCATGCGGGCACAGTTGTTGATTTCGATGCCCACAGGACAGGGCATGCAGTATCCGCAGCCCCGGCAGAAATCGCCCAGCAGCTCCTCCCTGTCCTTCGCGATGACAGCCGCCAGCTCTTCATTCATGGCAGGCGGGTTGTCGATGTAGGACAGGAACTCGTCCAGCTCGCTCTCCCGCTGCACGCCCCAGATGGGCAGCACATGACCGTACTGCGCCAGGAACGCATAGGCCGCCGCGGAATCGGTGATCAGCCCGCCGGACAGGGCCTTCATGGCGATGAAGCCCATGCCCGCCTCCCTGCATTTCTCCACCAGTTCCACATCCTTCTCCGTGGCCAGGTAGCAGAAGGGGAACTGCAATGTCTCGTACAGGCCGCTCTCCACCGCCTCGTGGGCCACGCTGAGGCGATGGTTGGTGATGCCGATGTGGCGCACCATGCCTTTCTCCCTGGCCTCCAGCATGGCTTCATAGAGGCCGCTGCCGTCCCCCGGCTTGGGGCAGAAGGCCGGATTGTGGAACTGGTAGATGTCGATATAGTCGGTGCGCAGGTTCTTCAGGGAGGTATGGATGTCCTTCCAGAAGCCCTCCGCGTCCGTTGCCCCGGTCTTGGTGGCGATATAGACCTTCTCCCGCATGCCCTCAAAGGCTTCCCCCAGCTTCTCCTCGCTGTCCGTGTAGAACCGGGCCGTGTCGAAGAACGTCACGCCCCTGTCATAGGCCTTTCGTAAAAGCTTTACTGCCTCCTGGGTGGAGATCCGCTGGATGGGCAGGGCCCCGAAGGCGTTCTTCTCCACTGTGATTCCTGTATTGCCCAATGTTACTTTTACCATAGGTATCTCTCCTCTTCCTGCTTACCGCTTCGGCTTCTTCACCAGATACCACACCAGTGCAGCGCCTGCTCCTGCCACGGATACCGCGATTGCAAAGCCTATCAGAACCGGCTTCACGGTTTCCCAGAAGCCGCCCCCGGAGCTTCCCTTATCCGGCGCCCCGATGACGGGTGCCAGCGCCTCCTGATCCTCTCCCGCCGTCTCGCTCTCATCGGAGGGATCCAGCTCCACTTTCTCTATCTCCGGTGTGGGAGAAGGGCTGGGAGACGGAGATGGCCTGGATGTCTTCTCCGGCTTCGGGCTGTTCGTTGGCTTTGTCCCGCCGATTACAGGCCTTCTGCCGCCCGCCGTCTGAGTGTCTTCCACAGGGGCCCGGGTGCTCTCCGCCGGCGGCTGCCAGCTGTTCCCGCTGTTCCCACTGTCTCCGCCTGTCCCTCCGGGCCTCTGGGTAAAGGTGGGGGGCTGCGTCTCCTGGGGCGGCGTCTGCGTGGCATCCGGGGGCTGCGTGGTATCCGGAGGCTGCGTGGCATCCGGGGGCTGCGTCTCCCCGGGAGGCGTCACTGTAGGTGCCGGATTCCCCAGCTGCACATCGCCCGGATTGGAAACTCCCTCCATAGTCCTTGCCTGCGACCCGTAGACATACTGCAGCGAGCCATCCTCCACGCCTACCACGGCCGACCCCTGGCCGCCGTTTCCGCCCTGCACCACTACCCGGCCGATGTCCAGGGACTGCGTCCCCTCCGCGAAGAGGGGATTCGTCCCGGCCAGATAGATATTCATCGTATTATCGTTTTTATTATATCGGTATTCCATCACGCTGGCATTGCTTCCGGAGAATTCAAACGTCACTGTATCCCCCGCCCCGGCCTCCACTGTCAGGCTGAAGCACAGGGAGGAGACCCCCTCCTTTGCCGCGTGGTCGGAATCCAGCACCACCTGCCCGGAGCCGTCTATGCGAAAGCCGTCCCCGCTCTCGGCGAATGCCCGCCCCGGCAGCGCCATGGCTGCCAGGAGCGTCATACAACACAATCTCTTCCAATCTCTTTTCACAACTACTCCCATCCGTCCGGTGCCGGACTTATCATTCATCTGGCTGTGGTCTCCGGCTTGCCGCCGCTGAAGCTGATGCCCGGCAGCTCTTTCGGCATCTCCTTGAACAGAGAGTCGCTGACCAGCCGCTGGCCCGCATTCGTAGTAGCGTCGTTGACCCGGTAGAGCTCTGCCCTGACTTTGGTGATTTTGCTCAAGTCTATCTCCTGTCCGGCGGGAATCCAGTAGATCCAGGTGCCCTTCCGCACATTCGGGATAAGCCCCTCCGCAGGTACATCGGCCAGTATAATGCTTCCCGCATTTACGTTCCCGTCTGCATCCACGCTGCCCACATTGTTCCCGTCCTGATCGTAGAGCAAGACTACATTGTAGGCCGGATTCCCCTTAAAGCTCCCCGTGAACACGATGGAACCGGCGGGAATCACATCTTCCGCTTCTTTGCCGTACTGATAGTCCTCCGTCAGCCTTCCGATTGCCGTAGTACCCGCGGTCTCGATGAAGTCCACATTGTCGCTGGTGACGCCCAGCACCTCCAGCTCCGCTATGGAAATCTGGCCGCTGGTGCTGTCAGGAATCAGCTTCAAAGCTGTGGCACGGTACGTGCACACATAGTCTTGTTTTTCATTTTTGAAATGCACAGTGTCATCACCGTCAAAGCTTCCTTTCCCCACCTCCAGCCATATGCCGTCCACAAACGCCTGGATGCGATATCCGCCTGTGGTGCCTGCCGCTGCCTGCTGCTTGAATCCGGACACCGTCAGCGTCTTGTTGAATTCGATGACGATTTCCGCGGCTCCGCCGATTTCTGCCGTGTATACGGTATCCGCCTTGCCGTCAATGAGCCGCATGGCCACATCCTCCGGCTTAGGCTCGCAGGGATCGTTGTCGGTGCCGGGCTGTACATCCGGCGCTTTCGCCGTCAGGTTCTTGGTGCTCACAGTCCAGAAGGATTTCTCCAGCCTCCCGTCATGCTCTATCTTGATAGGCTCCAGCGTCTTCACCGCCGAGCGGTTCAGGTACTTGTCGATTACCGTCACCTCGTACCAGACCACCCTGTTGTTGATGTACACGGTGTCGCTGAAGGTGTTTTCCGTTGCGAAGCCCACAGGCTCCTTCACGGTCTTGCCGCCCTCGATCATACACCTGGTGATTTCATAGCCCAGCACATCCTCCGCGGGGATGCCCTTGGAGCTGAGAGTGAAGTCCACCTGGTTGGCCGCGCTGGCATTGATGCTGGCAGTCGTCCCGTCGCCCACGGCTTCCACTGTACCTGTGGCTCCCAGGCTGCTGCCTTTGCCCTGGAGGCTGTAGGCTCTGGCGTCGTCACTGACATAGTAGATCGCCCTGGTCTCCTTCTCGAACTGAGCCGCATAGGCCCTGGTGCCCTCATCGGGCGTCATGCCCCAGCGCTGGAAGAACTCCAGTATATTCCGTTCCGCCGCCGCGCAGGACAACCGCATCAGAATCTGGTCGCTGTCCCCCTCCAGCTTCAGCGCCACGCCGCCCGGGCTGGGCGCTTTGGCCACGTTCCTGGAATATCTGTCCACTCTGGCGAAGAACAGGTTGGCAAGCTGCTCGCTGTGGTTCTCATATGTCTTATAGTTGTACCCTCTGTCGTATGCCAGGTGGAGCTGCCAGTACATGCCCAGCTGGGTGAATACATTGGTGGCACGCCCCTTTGTGCCGGAGGTGACCTTCTTGTAGACCTCCGGATACTGGAAGCGCACGCTTCCGTTATTGTCCTTTGCCTGGGCCAGCACGGCGAAGTAGTTGTTGGTGATCTCCGCCACCGCATAGGACCCCTGGTTGATGCAGTGCCCGATTTCATGGGCAATGCCCCATCCGAAGTAATTGCCGGACTGATATCTTCCTTCGCTGTCGCTCGACACAGGCACTGCTGTCACCATGCCCGTTGCGGAGCCCCACTCGATGCCGATATGGTTGCCGGAGGCATACATGAAGGCTCCGGAGAACATCCTCTGATATCGGATGTTCAGATGGGTCCTGGGCACACGGTCTATCACATCCGCCGCGTTCGCGTTCAGGCCCTTGTGCTGGTAGAACAGGTACATCATGTCCTCCATGGCCTCCATGGAATTTAAGAGCCTCTGGGCACGCTCCTGGACGCTGCCGCTGCCCAGTCCGCCCAGAATCTGCTCCGCAGGCAGGGAGAGCATCATGGTATCCAACAGGATGTCGGAAGCCCCCAGGATGCAGTTCTCCCTGTCATACGCATAAGCCACCTGGCTGTTGGACGAGTTTTGATGCTGCTGTCCATGCAGCGTCTCCATCTGTGCCACGAATCCGTCCAGTTCACTCACATAGGCCGTAGCCCTGGCCATGCGCTCCCCTTCGTCCGTCAGATTGTAAAGGTCAAGCTTCGGCACCTGTACGCCGCCGCTGACACGGACCGCATAGAGGTCGTTCTCTCCGCCGTTGCCGGTATACTGCACATACAGCGCGCCGCCGCCCTCAACTCCGGTAGTGCTGCCCAGCTTGGGCACGTGCACGATGTTGGCTCCTATCTTCAGGTTCGCAGCCACTGTGCTCACCGCGGCCGCCTCGGAATGGTACTGGGTGGCCACAAGCTGCAGGCTGGCAGCTTCTCCCGTCTTCTTGGTATTGTGGCCCACATAGACCACGATCTCCTCCTGGGCTGCAGCCGCCACGCCCAGGGGCTGCCATGCATTCAGGCCGCCGAAGCCTCTGCCCATCTCCTTCGTGGTGATGTTGCTGTGGATCCGCACCGATGCCTTCAGATTCTGATCGCGCAGGATTGCCTCCGCCGTTTCCAGCTCCCTCTCCAGCAGCTCTTTGTCCGGATGCAGCTCTCCGCTGACCTCGTCCGGGATATTGACCTGCGCCCGCAGAGCGTCTATGGTCTCCTGGGTCACATCCTCCCGCAGCACGGTGTGGAGGTCGTCCTGGTACAGGTTCATAATCGCCTCCAGCAGCGTGTCGAAGTGGTAGAAATAGACCTCCGATACCGTTATCTGATTGCCCTGGGCGGCATAGCGCGCCAGGCCGAACTGAATCTTCTTGGCATTGACAGGCTGCGGGAGCTTCAGCACATAGTACAGCCTGTTGTCTTTATCTCTCCTTTTCTGCAGAGAGATGCGCCCATAATTTATGTACTCCGCATTCCCCGCCTCGTCCCACCAGCGGACCTGGGCGTAGAAAATCCCGGTATCCTGGGAGGTGGAATCATGGAAGGCTATGGTGTCCAGCTTGTAGACCTGGTCGAACTCATAGGTAAGGCCATGCTTCAGGTTCATGTAATTATAGCCGCCGTCGTCCCAGGTGGTCTTGATATAGTAGGAAGTGGCATCCTGGTCCAAAGTCCCCCACGCCGTGGTGTCGGTATCCAGGGTGCTCCCCTCCATCCTGCCGCCGTTACGGGCAGTGCTGATGATGTGGGAGCTGGGCTTTCCGTTCTCCAGCGGGTTGATCATCTTATATTTAGGCATCACTGCCGGATTGAGGTCTGTCGTAGCAGCCGCCGCAAGCAGGGACGGTCCGCTCTCTCCGAACTCATTCACTCCCGTGACATACACCGTGTACTCCGTCAAATCCTCCAGCCCCGTAATGGTATAGCTGTTGGTGGTAATGCCTTCTATCTTCTGATATTTGCTGTCATCGTCGCTGCTCTTTTTGTAGTGCAGGTTGTAGGTGACCGTATCCTTCATCAACTTCCAGGATACCACGATGCTCTGATATTTCCCCACTGCGGATACATTGTCCGGCTTGTCCGGCTTTTTGGTGGGCTTGGGGATCTCGGTGACGGGGTCTCCGTATCCGCTGCGCCATGTGCCGTTCACCGACTGCACCCGCACCTGGTATTCCTGATAGTTGACCAGCTCTTTGCCCCCGTAGGAGCCGATGTCCAGAGCGTTCTTCGGCACCATCACCGTCTCCGGCGCATTGGAGCCCACAGGCATGATCTCCACCTCATAGCCCGTGACATTGGAACAGGCCTCCCATGACACGCTGATCATCTTGCTTCCGGCATTGGTGCTCACTTTCTTGGGAATGTCCATCTCCGGCTCGGGGATGCGATCCTCCATGCCGTTGACGAAATCCACCTTGGAGATTTCCACCAGGTCGTTGCTGCTGCGCACGCCGGTGATGGTCAGCATCACGCGCTTCACCGCGATCTGGGCTCCCAGGCGCACGACGATGTTCCCGTTCTTGTCCAGCTCTGCAGTGACATTTGTCTCAGCCGTGAGCCGAAGCTGCGATACATCCACGATTCCCGTATGCTGCTCGTTTCCTTTCTCGTCCAGGTAGGTGATGTCCACCATGGCGCTGGACACGGGCGTGTCCCCGGTATCGATTACAATCCCGTCTGCTTTTCCGTTATCCCCCAGCAGATTCGTATTGAGTTCGATGTTCAGTCCCACGGGGTTGTCTTTGGTAATCTTCCCTCCGTCGCCTGTCTTTAGGGTGACGGAGCCGTCGCCCTGTACAAGCGCATTCAGGTCCCCCTCCACCGTCATGTTCGCACCGCTGATCGGCTTCGCCGCCACTGTCGCGGCCTCGGTGCCGTCAGGCCCCACTGCCACCGTAGGCACGGAGCTCTGAATCTTCGCCAGGATATCCCTGTTCTCGTTATAGCCCTTGGTGAAATATTCCAGGTCCGCTAAATCTATCTTTCCGTCACGGTTCAGATCCGCCGCAAGGCCGGCGGCGTCCCCGCTCTCGATGGCCTCCATCAGCGCGGCCCTGTCGCCCTCATTGATGACGCCGTCCCTGTTCACATCACCTATCAGCAGGACGCCCGGATGGACGTCCCCGGCCGCATAGTTCATCCCGGCCAGGAAGCCTGTCATGAGCTTCACGGATTCCCTGCCCTTCACAGATACTTTCTGTGTGTAGGCCGCAAAGCCCTCGCCGGTCACGGTCAGCGTATAGTCGCCCTCTGCCAGCCCCTTGAAGGAACAGCTTACCTCCTCCGGACTGTTGCCGTTATCTCCGCCCAGCTTGACGAACCTCTCCTGGGTACCGCCCTGGGCGTCTGTCAGGTTCACGGCAAAGTCCACAGGACTCCCCTGAATCAGGGCCGAGCCTATGGACACGTCCACCTGTCCCATCCTGCCTTCCCGCACGGATTTCCATCCTCCATCGGATTCCGCCTGGACTTCCTTGTCCGGCGCGGTGGTTTCCTCAGGCACCGCAGTGCCTGACGGCGGCGTGTCAGCGGGCTCTTCTGTTTCCGTTGGAGCCTCCGTCTCCGTCGGCGCTTCCGTTGGCGCCTCTGTCGGCGTTCCTGTTTCCGTCGGCGCCTCTGTCGGGGCTTCCGTTGGAGCTCCTGTCTCCGTCGGCGCTTCTGTCGGCGCTTCCGTTGGAGCCCCTGTCTCCGTCGGCGTCCCTGTTTCCTCCGGCAGGCCGTTTCCTTCCGTCTGCCCTCCCCCCGTCTGATTTCCGCTATCCGAGGGATCCGTCACAGTCTGCCCTCCGTCCTGGTTCCCGTTTTCCGCGGGCGTCTGTTCCCCCTGCGCCGCCGGTACGGATGTGCCTGTCTCTGTAGCATAAGTGGAAAAGCCTGTCCCAAACACTAAGACACACGCCATCAACAATGCCAGTTTCCGCTTCATAATCCTTTCCCTTCCTCTCCGACCGCACTTTCTGACAAGAAAGGGGCCATAAACCGCTTTCGCACAATTCATGGTCCCAATCAGCGCGCCTTGAAAATACAGCCGCTTTCTTCCTCTCTATTTCAGCCTCTGTCTATTTCTTCTGCAGCAGGGATTTTCCGGTCATCTCAGCGGGCTGTTCCTTCCCCATGATTTGGATCAGGGTGGGGACGATATCAGCCAGACAGCCGTTCTCCCTCAGCGTATAAGCCTCGTCATAGTTCACCAAAATGAAGGGTACCTGATTGGTGGTGTGGGCCGTGAAGGGCTCCCCTGTCTCGTAGTCCACCAGCATCTCCGCATTGCCGTGGTCCGCGCAGATGAACATGGCGCCGTCTTCCTCCCTGACGGCATCCACTGCCCTGCCCACGCACTCGTCCACTGCCTCCACAGCCTTGACGGCCGCTTCCAGCACACCGGTATGGCCCACCATGTCCGGATTGGCGAAATTGATGATGATCACGTCATATTTCCCGGAATGGATTGCCTCGCAGAGCTTGTCGCACACGCCGTAGGCGCTCATCTCGGGCTTCAGGTCATAGGTGGCCACCTCCTTGGGGGAGTTCACCAGCACCCTGTCCTCGCCCTCATTGGGCTCCTCCACGCCGCCGTTGAAGAAGAATGTCACATGGGCGTATTTCTCCGTCTCCGCGATGCGGGCCTGCTTCATGCCGTTGGCCGCCAGCCACTCGCCGAAGGTATTGGTGACGGACACCTTGTGGAAAGCCACCTCCTTGTTGGGGATGGTGGGGTCGTAATCGGAGAAGCACACATAGGTGATATCCTTCCTGGGGCCTCTGTCAAAACCCTGGAAGTCGTCGTCGCAGAAGGCCCTTGAAATCTCCCTGGCCCTGTCGGGGCGGAAGTTGAAGAAGATGATGGAGTCGCCGTCCTGCACCAATGCCACGGGCTTTCCGTCCTCCATGGCCAGCGTGGGCTTCACGAACTCGTCCGTCTCTCCTCTGTCGTAGGATTCCTGTATCCCGCAGATGCCGCAGACCGCCGTCAGGCCCTCTCCCTTCGTCATGGCGTCATAGGCCAGCTTCACGCGGTCATAGTTGTTGTCCCTGTCCATGACGTAATAACGTCCCATTACAGACGCAATCTTGCCTACGCCGATCTTCTCCATCTCGGCCGCCAGCTGCTGGGCGTACTCCTTGCCGCTGGCGGGCGGGGTGTCGCGGCCGTCCAGGAAGCAGTGCACGTACACCTTCTCCAGGCCGTTCCTCTTCGCCAGCTCCAGCAGGCCGTAGAGGTGGGTATTGTGGCTGTGGACGCCGCCGTCGGACAAAAGTCCCATGAGATGGAGGGCGCTGCCCTTCTTCTTACAGTTCTCCACCGCCTTCAGCAGGGCGGGGTTCTCGAAAAAGGTGCCGTCCTGGATCTCCTTGGTGATCCGGGTCAGCTCCTGGTACACGATGCGCCCTGCGCCCATGTTCAGATGGCCCACCTCGGAATTGCCCATCTGCCCCTCGGGAAGGCCCACCGCCATGCCGCTGGCATTGCCCCGCACGAAGGGGCACTCCGCCATCAGCTTGTCCATCACCGGGGTCTTCGCCATCGCCACCGCGTTGCCCTCTTTTTTTTCATTCAGTCCGTATCCGTCCAGAATCATCAGAACTACCGGTTTCTTGCTCATATCTGCTCTCCTTGCCGTATCCGCCTGCCCTCTTTCCTAATTTTAAAAGGCGGATGCTTCCTGTTTTTTATCTCTGTGGAACGCTATGATTTCCACACTTTACCAAAATTATACACTGAAAACGCTTTCCGCGCAATACCTTCCGTACCGGATTCCGGTATTTTGGAATTTTTCCGAATTTTTTCAAGAGGGGAAGATGCATCTTGCAATTTCACCACAGAATCGGTATACTGGAAGGAAATATTTTCACTGGACAGGAGAAAAAACATGGTTTCACTGTTAGCCAGACTTTTCATCAAGGAACAGAACGACGCGAAGGACCCTGCGGTCCGGCAGGCTTACGGAATCCTCTGCGGGGCTGTGGGGATTTTCCTGAACCTGTGCCTCTTCGCGGGGAAATTCCTGGCGGGGACCGTCAGCAATTCCATCGCCATCACGGCCGACGCCTTCAACAACCTGTCGGATGCCGGCTCCTCCATCATCACCCTGATCGGATTCAAGATGGCGGGCCAGAAGCCCGATCCCAGCCATCCCTTCGGCCATGGGCGCATCGAGTATGTGTCCGGCCTGCTGGTCTCCATCGTCATCCTGCTCATGGGCGTGGAGCTCCTCAAATCCTCCGTCTCGAAGATTCTCCACCCGGAGGAGCTGGCCTTCTCGCCCATAGCGCTGGGGATACTGCTGTGCTCCATCCTGGTGAAGTGCTATATGTTCCTGTACAACAGAAAGCTGGGAAAGCGGCTGGATTCCTCCGCCATGCTGGCCACGGCCACGGACTCCCTGAGCGATACCATGGCCACCACGGTGGTGCTCATCGCCACGGTCACAGGCCACTTCACGGGGCTGGCCATCGACGGCTGGTGCGGCGTGCTGGTGGGGCTGTTCATCTGCTACGCGGGATACGGCGCGGCCAGGGACACGGTGAGCCCCCTGCTGGGACAGGCCCCGGAGAAGGAATTCGTCCGGCAGATCAACGACATCGTCATGTCCTACAGCGACATCCTGGGCATCCATGACCTGATTGTACATAACTACGGGCCGGGCCGGGTTCTGATCTCCCTCCACGCGGAGGTGCCGGTGGACGGCGAGCTGCTGGCCCTCCACGACACCATTGACACCATCGAGCATGACCTGCGCGACACCCTGCACTGCCATGCGGTGATCCATATGGATCCCGTCTGTGTGGGGGACGAGCAGACCATGCGCCTGAAGGCTCTGGTGGCAGGCTACATAAAGGAGATCGGCGACACTGTGTCCATGCACGATTTCCGCATCGTCACAGGCCCCACCCACACCAATCTGATCTTCGACGTGGCCGTGCCCTATGATTTCCACCTCTCCGACCGGGAGCTGACGGAAACGCTGACCGCCCGAATCCAGAGGGACAATCCCAACTATTTCGCTGTGATCGACGTGGATAAGCAGATGGCATAAATGCCCGCATCGGCATGGGGCCATGCGGCGCTTCGCTCACAACGGAAAGGAGAGCAGGATTTCAGAGATGCCCACAGAGAAAAGAGACCTCACTGCCGCGGAAATCAGGCGGCTGGAAGCCCTGGAAAAAAGATACCGGGAGGCCGCCCGGGCGCAGTTCCAGCGCCGGGCGGCGTACTACCACCGGTTCACCGGAGGCCATTACACCTCCGTCGCGGTGCGGGACCAGAAGACCCGCTGGGGGAGCTGTTCCTCCCGGGGCACCCTGTCCTTCAACTACCGGCTCATATTCGCCCCTCCCGTGATACTGGATTACGTGGTGGTCCATGAGCTCTGCCACCTGACCCACATGAACCATTCCAAGGATTTCTGGGACATGGTGGCGCAGATCATGCCGGAGCACAGGCAGTACCGGAGGTGGCTGCGCGACCACGGGCATGAGCTGACATTGACGGCCTATCTGGAGCGGATGGGGATCCCCGTCACGCTGGACTGACCGCTGGACCGCCTGGCCGGAATATCGATATCCATTCCTGCCCTCCATTCCCCGCACGAAAAAGGAACCGCCACCGAAGCGACGGTTCCTTTTTACATGTCATCTGTTCTCGTCCACATAGAGCTGCGTCCTGTTCTGGATGGTCTTCGCCACCTCCTGGGCCGTCTTCTGGCCGGTGTAGAACGCGGGCATCTCCTCGTTGATGATGTTCATGACGCTCTCGTTGTAGTAATAGCACTTGTCTATGGACAGGATGAACGCCACGATTTCGTCCACCTGCTCCTGGCTCAGGGGATCCAGCTTAATCTCCTCGCCGTTCATGTAGAAGGTGTCGTCATACTCCTCTTTGGTGCCGTCCTCATTGATCCAGAACGGACGTTCCGTGCCCTGCTGAGCCATCTCATCGAAATATTTCTTCTGGACAGGCATCCCCCATGAGAGCTCAGACTGGTACTCCTCCGTGAGATAATATCTCAGGAATTCCCAGGCCCCATCCTTGTTGCGGGACTTGCTGGAAATGGCGAAGCACTCGTTTGCCGAGATATAGGAGCCCATCCCGCTCTCCGTGGGGAAGCCGATATAGGCCACGTCCCCGCCGAAGTATCCGTTGATGGTATAGTTCGTATCCTTGATGCTGCCGATGTAGAGCCGGGACAGGATCGTCCTGCCGTCCCGGTACTGGGACTCATAGTTGGCCCAGTAGTCCTCGCCGTAATAGTCCTCCGTAATCTCCTCTGGAAGGCTCTTGGCAAATTCCATCATGGCGATGAAATTCGGTGTGTCGAAATCGCATTTTCCGGTTTCCACATCAATGAAATCGCTGCCGCAGAACTGCATCATGGTGGAGAAGAAGGCGTCCCGTGTCAGGTCTCCGATCATGTTCGTCCCCTCCGGCAGACTGGCCTGGAGCTGCTTCATGTCCTCCATGGTCCATGCGGTCTTGTCCCCCACGATAGACTCCTTGCCGATCATAGTGCCCACCGAGAAGCTGGGGATCACATAATACAGCTTCCCCTCCACAGAGTAGGCATCGAACACATTGCTGATGAATTCCACCTGGGACAGTTCTTCGTCCTCCTCGATCATCTTGCCGATATCCTCCAGCAGCCCCTTGGCCACATAGTTCTCCACGGGAAGTCCGGCCGCAATGAGGATGTCCGGCATATTTCCGGTAGTGACATCGTTGTTCAGCTGGGTGTATCCGGCCTGGTAGTCCTCATAAGTATTGTAGGAATCATAGGTCTTCACCGCGATGCGGTATTTTTCGCTGCTGCGGTTGAATTCTATGACCCTCCTCTCCATGTCGCCGTCAACATAATTGCCCGCCAGCACCAGCACGTCCTTGTCGGGAATGTCCTTGGGATCCACGTAGGTGAACAATCCTGCCTTCATGCCCTCCTCGTGGTCCTCGTAATATATGCCCAGGAAAGTGCTGTCGTCAATCTCCACCACGCCGGAGAAATTGGTCACGTACAGGTCGGAATTGATAAAGTTCATCTTCTGGATCAGGTTCTCGTCCCCTATCTTATAGGTGTAGATGCCGTCGCCGCTGCTGCATACCAGATCCGAATTTATTCCCACGTTCATATTGCCAAATCCTGTGTAAGCATAGCTGGCCGGCATGGGAGTGGGCTGCCCTAAGGTATCCGCAGCGGGGTCGTAGGTGGTAATGAACTGTTTTGCGTAGTCGTTCTCATCATAGTATATCACGAGGAAAGTGCCGTCCCCTTTGTCGATGATGCGGTCAGTATTGTTGAACACCTTGCCCACGTCCTCGGACAGGGGCTCCCTGCTGCCCAGATTTCCCTGGGCGTCCACGGCCATCCTGTAGGCTGCATCGCCGGTGAGTATCAAAGTGGCAGAGCCCTCCGCCGTTACGGCCATGGCATTGACATATATATATTCGTCCTCCGACTGCAGTCCCTCCAGCTCCTTCTCCCACTGAAAGCTTCCGTCCGCATTCCAACTGGCGATATAATACTTCTGGGTATAGATTTCATTGGCATAGTCGCTGTAGGAATAGTACCTGACGGCATATATCTTACTGTCAGCGCCGAAGCTGAAATTATTGTAACTGGAATTCTCCCAGATGTCCTGGGGCACATAGTCCGGCTCCTCAACCCCGAAGGCATCGTCCGATATCTCTCCCTCGGCATCGCCTTCCGGATCGGTGGCAGCATCGCCCTCGCCTTCTCCCTCCGGATCGGCTTCAGCATCGCCTCCGCCTTCTCCCTCCGAATCGGTCCCGGTCTCTCCCTCGCTTTCCGGTTCTGCCGCAGAGTCCCCTTCGGCTCCGGCTTCTCCCCCGGTATCCTCTCCCTCTTCCGGTTCCGCCGCCGTATCCTCTTCCCCGGTATCCTCTTCCTCTGCCTGACTTTCCGTGCGGGGCATCGGCTGCATGCCGGAGCCTGCGCCTCCCCCGGCCTGAGGCTCCCATTCGGGAATGTCCAGGTTCGTCATCCGGATATCGGAACCGTCATCCTTCATGGCCAATAACCTGATATCCGTTACGGGATTCTCATTGAACTTCTCGTCGTTCCAATGGTACACCTGCATCAGCAGCCGGACTTCCCCGTCCATATGGGCAGACGCGAAGACGTTTACATCGTCCCCGTCTATCTCCGGCAGGGCGATGTCCTGCACCCTGTACACATTCTCCTTGGCCAGGGCGGAATTCTCGTTCTTGCCCCCGCCTCCCCCGCAGGCACACAGGCCCGCTGTCATGCCGCAGACCAGGCCAATGGCCAGGGCCTGCTTCAACCGCTTCTTTTTCATAATCCTACGCCTCCTCATTTTTGCGCCCGCCACGCCTCCATCCGAACCTGCGCTTCTTTCGGGCACCTTCCGCAGATTGCTCCCCGGACATTTCTTCCGCCCCGGCCTCCTCCGCGGACGGCTCTCCGGGCATTTCTTCTGCCCCGGCCTCCTCCGCCTCATCGAAATCGTCATATTCGGACTTTTTGCGCTTTTTGCGCTTCTTCCGGATTTTCTTCCCGGAAGCTTCCTCCCCCGGTTCGGCTTCCCCGGCTTCCTTCGCCTTTCTCTCCTTGCGCTTCTCCCGGAGCTTCTCTATCCTGCGCTCCGCGAAATCCTGAAGCTTATGCCAGACATCCTTCATGGTCCAGCCCTTGTGCCGCCACCAGATGCAGAAGAACACAATCGCCAATCCCACAGGGTAGAGCAGGAAGAGGATGCCGAACAACGTCAGCACCATCAGCACATCCGCATACCCTCTGGCGATGTTCTCCCAGTAAGGGTAGATGATGGCCTTGCCGTTCATGGAGCGGGTTCCGAACTCCGCGATGAGCTTCAGCCTGGAAAGCAGGGAATAGCGGGAGGTATTCTCCACCACTTCCACCTCTTTCTCCTCGGCCCCCAGCTTCTCCTTGACATAATTATAGGCAAAGCCCGTCACAGGGTTAGGCATGACTATCTCGTAATGATTGATTCCGTGGCTGTCCCCCAGCTCCGTCAGCGTCTGGTAGGATACATACACCACGGTGCTGTCCAGCCCCGCAGCCTCCGCGAAATGCCCAGAGGGTCTGCGGATCACGCCTGTGACGATGTGGGGGACGCCTCCGATATAGACCGTCATCCCTGCCACGTCGTTAGAGCCGAACAGCTGCCAGGCCGCATCCTCGTCTATGACGCAGTAGTCCTTCATCAGGTCATTGCCCGAAAAGTAGGAGCCGTTCAGCAGGGTCAACGGATGGAACAGGAAAAAGTCGCCGCCGATGCCGATGGCGTCCGCCGTCAGGTTCGTCTTGCCGTTGGACAGGGTCACCTGGCCGTCCGCGCTGTAGGCATCCGCCCAGAGCCTGGCGCCTGGATTCTCCGATTCCTGAACCACGGAAGCTTCTGTCAGGGCGGCATCAACCGTATGCTCAAATTCAATGAGCGCATCCTCCGTGATGCCGGAGCCCACGGAGAAAAAGCAGCTCACCTGGGAGGCGTTCCCGTCTTCGCTCCAGCGCTGCGCCGCCGTCTGGGTAAGCTGGCTGCGTCCCAGATGGTTCGACACGAGCAACAGGATCAGGAAGATGAGAAAGGAAATCCCCCCGCTTATGCCCAGTACTATTCTCTTCATATGGAATGCCTTCCTTCCCGATTACCCTTCCGCCAGCCTGACTTGCTTTCCGGCCTCCACGGGCTTGGTGGATGTAGTGATTACAAACTCGTAGCCGTACAGTGCGGCGCTGATCGCGGACTGGGTGTCGTCGCTGGCCAATACCTCCACATCCACCCGCGTTGCGATATAACGGGTATTCAGGGGCCCGGGCTTGGATTCCACGATCAGGATGAATTTGCCGTTGTTGTCCTCCCTAATCGCGCTGTTGGGCACGATCAGGTCGTAGTTGGCGCTCTTCTGGCCCACGGATACATTCAGGGTCTGCCCTGCCGTCACATCGCCGTCCACGTCAAAGGTCAGCAGCTTCTTCTGTCCCGGCTCATTGGGGTCGGGCTTGATGTTGGCCAGGGTCACTTTCAGGTCGTCATATCTCCAGGCGTTCACCAGATCCGCCACGTCCCCCACGGACAGCCGCTTGGCCTGTTCGTTGGTGACGGAGAAGCTCATGGAGAAGCCCTTGCCCGCGGGCTGCAGAACCGCCGCGGGGGTGCCGGGCTCAGTGCTCTCTCCCGCCACCACGTTCAGGGTGGTCACCGTGCCTGCCACGGGGGCTGTGATGGTGGCGCCTACGGATTTGTCCGTCAGCTCCTTCACCAGCTTCTCCTGATCCGCGATTTTGGTCAGGAGGGCCGAGAGATCCACCTCCTTGGTGAATCCTGCCAGGAGGTCTGTCAGTTCCTTCTCCACGTCCTCCTTCTCGGCGGTGGCCTTGCTCAGGCTCAGGGTCAGGTCAGCCTTTTCGTTGTTCAGGGCTTCCCGCTCTCCGCCGCCGGAGCCGCCAGCCTCCTTGTTGGCCAGGTTGCGCTGGGCATCGGCAAGCTTGCCCTCCCAGGTGCCCTTGGCGGTCACGGCGCTGTCGTATTCGGTCTGGGCCTCGTTTATCTTCTTCTGGGCCTCTGCGCGGTCTGACTCGATGGCGGCGCTGGCATTCGCCAGAGCTTGGTTGGCGTTCTCCAAAGCCAAATATGCGCTTTCCTCAGCTTTCTGAGCCTCCTTCACACTGCCCTCACCCTCACTCTTTAGACGGTCAAGCGCAGCCTGATCCTCAGCGCTCAAATCTCCCTGAGCCGCCTTCTCCTCAAGGCTTTTCTGACGATTTTCCCTCTCGCTTCTCTCCTTTACCGCATTATCCACAGCCGTCTGGCAGGCCGCCACATTGTCCTGCGCCACCTGCACCGCGCTGTTCACGGATTCCAGCACGCCCTTAGCCGCCTCCAGCTTCTGATTTGCCGTCTCAATCCACGCCGTGGCCTTGCTCAGCTCTGCCTGGGCATAATTCACCGCCTGCTGCTCCGCGGAGGTGTCCACCGAGCCGTCCCCCAGTTTGCCCAGGGCAGCGTCTATCTCCGCAATCCGGTTGTTGTAGGCATCGATAGTGTTCTCCAGGGCATCAATCCGGCTGTTGTAGGCATCGATCTGGGCCACCTTGGACTCCGTAGAGGTCACATCGCCAGTCTGCACCTTGTTCACGATATTGGAGGAGGTGTCCGCCGCCACGATGGCCTTGTCATACTCCGCCTTCAGGCTGTCCAGCTGGGTCTTGGCCTCCTTCAGCTCCGTGCTCTCCGCATCCTCCAGATACATCAATACATCGTCCTTCTCCACCTGGTCCCCCACCTTCACGGCCACCTGGGACACCTTCCTGGATTCCGACACCTCCACATTGTAGGGATTTCCGCTCTCCACTACCCCTGAGCCGCGGATCTTGGCCGTGATGGTCCCCGACTCCACGTACTGCGTGGCTACCTCCGGCAGGGAATAGTTCATGATGGTGTTGGAGAAAAAGGTGAGCACCAGCATCACCGACAAGAATATGATGGCCGCTGTCTTCACCCATTCCCTTCTCTTCTTTCCGTTCTCGTTCATCGCTCTTCCTCTCCTCTAATCCTCTATCTGTCTAAAAAACAAACTGAAACTGGTGCAAGTCCGGAAGAACGCCGCACTTGCGTTCTTCTCACACTTAGCCCTTGATTCCGCCCTGATATGTAATGCCGTCCACCAGATATTCCTCCCCGTACAGGAAAATCAGCAGGCTGGGCACCATGTAGATCGTAGCCACCGCGAAAGCCAGTCCAATCTCCCCCGCGTTGATCTTGCTCAGGAATACCGACAGGGGATGCTGCTCCGGATCCGACATCAGGATCAGCGGCTGCTCTACCATGTTCCAGTAGTCAATGAACACCAGTATGGCCGCGGAGCATATGGCCCCCTTGCACAGCGGCATGCATATCTTGCGGTAGATCTGCCATTCCCCCGCCCCGTCTATCTGCGCCGCCTCCAGCACCGACTCCGGGATCCTGCGCATGAACTTGGTCAGCAGGAACACCGCAAAAGGCGAGAAGATGCCGGGGAGCCAGATGGCCCAGTTGGTGTCCAGAAGGTTCAGCCAGTCGCTGACCAGGTAGTTGGGCACCAGCGTCACCTGATAGGGCATCAGCATCAGGATGATGTACGCGAAGAATATGATCTCCCGAATCCTCCCCCGGTATCTGGCGAAGCCGTAGGAGGCCAGGGAGGCCACGATCAGCTGGAACACCACAATAGGCCCCACCAATATCACGGAGTTCCAGAACTTGAACAGATACTCCGGACTCTTGAACAGCACCGTATTGTACTGGCTGAAGGACACCATATCGGGGATGAACTTCAGGTTCACCCTTTCGGAGATATACACCTTGCCCCCGTTGGCGTCCGTGGCGAAGATAGAGCCATAGTTGGCCGAAATCTCCGAGGCCGCCATAAAGGAATTCGTAATGGTCAGCACGATGGGCATCAGGAACAAGATGGCGAAAGTGGCAGCCACGATAGTGGCCAGCGCGATTTTCGCCGTCTGATACCTCTTCCTGCGCATGGCCAGCTTCCTGTCCCGCTCTCTGGGATCCAGGGTGGCCGCAGACATTTTTTCCGGTCTCTTTTTCACCCCTCCACATCCTTTCCGAAGCGATTCTCAGCGATGAACAGGACACCGATGATCACAATCATCACCAAAGACATCAGGATCGCTGCCGCAGACAGCGTCTGGTAGTCCAGGGATTTGAACTTATTGTTCATGAAATGCTGCAGCGTGTAGATAGAGTCATAGGGGTAATCCGTGGTCAGCAGATATACCTCCCTGAAAATCTTGAACGAATTGATCAGCGACATAATCGCCACGAACAGCAGCGTAGACGACAGATAGCGAATCTTTATGTAGAAGAATGTCTGCAGGGGCCTGGCGCTCTCCAGCTCCGCCACCTCCAGGATGTCCTTCGGTATGCTGGCCAGCGCCGCCATGAACAGGATCATGTTGTAGCCCAGGTTCTTCCACAGGAACAATATGACGATTACCACAAGGGCGTAATCAGATTTCAACCAGTCGATCTTTTCGCCGCCCAGGGCCGCCAGCACCTCGTTCACCGCGCCGTTATAGTGGAACAGCACCTGCCAGATCAGCACGATGGAAGCCACGGGCACCATCATGGGGCTCAGGAAGAAGGTACGGAACTGGCTCCGGAAAGGGAGCTTGGCCTCCAGCACGATTGCCAGCAGCAGGGACAGCACCACCGCCAGCGGCACCGCCACAGCCGAGAACATGAACGTATTGTGCACTGCCCGCCGGAATGCGGTATTGCCCATGATGCTCGTAAAATTGTCCAGAAATACAAAATTACCGCTGATGGGATTGTCTACCAGCGAATAATAGATGACCACCAGGAAAGGGAGGATGAAAAAAGCCAGCACTCCCAAGAAGCTGGGGGCGATGTACGCCCCCGAGCTGATCTTAATCTTGCGCATCCTTCTGGTGGTTTTATTTTGATGTCCTTTTGCGGAAGCCTCCGGCGGTTTTCCGCTTTTTTTAAATCTCTTCACTCTCATAACTCCCATCCGCCTGTCTCCCAAGGCCGCAGGCGCTATTTATTCTCGCCCACGTAAATCTTGATGCGGCTCTGGATGACCGAAGCCACCTCGTCCACGCTCTTCTGTCCCTTGTAGAAGGGCGCCGCCTCCTCGTTGATGATATTGAGGACCTCATCTCCCTGGGAATAGCTCACAGGCTTCGCAATCTCCATCAGGGACAGGGCCAGATCCACCTCCTCCTGGGTGGGGATGCTGTACTCGTAGCTCCAGCCGTCCCCATAGGAGATGCTGCTGCCGCCCCCCATGACGATGGGTTCCCCGTTCTCGTCATAGTAAAGCTCCCCGTTCTCGTCCGTATAGTATTTCACCTCCACGGCATCCGCCGCCATGGCGTTCAGCTTGCTCTTCATGGTAGGGAACCCAATGGAGCTAAAGCCCCTGTCGGGATTCTCCTCCTTCGTCAGGAAGCCCTCGATGAATTCCCACGCGCCGTCCTTATGCCCTGACTTGGATGTGATGGCATAGGCCTGGGAGGCGGAGAGCATGCAGCCCACGCTGCCGTCCATAGTGGGATAACCGATATAGGAGGCATCCCCCTGGAAGATTTCATTGCACATCTGCAGCTCATTGAAGTCGTAGATATTCTCTTCATAGAGGAGCACCTGGCCCTTCTGAATCTTGTTGGGCGTGGACACGTCCTCCTTCTCCCAGTCATACTCCTCCGGGAAACGATTGGCGAAATTCAGTATATCCTTGAACTCTTCGGAGTCAAACCGGCATTCCCCGGTGGACCAGTCGATGAAGTAATCGGCATTGTACGCCATCAGTGTCATCATGATGACATCCTTCGTCTTGCTGTCGAACAGCAGGGCGTCCGGATGGGCATCCGCATAGGCTATCAGCTCCTCCAGTGTCCATCCCATCTCCGTGCCTACCTCAGATCCCTTGCCTACCACGGTCGACATCTGGAAGCCATAGGGGATGCTCACCAATTTGCCGTCCAGGGTGTAAGCCTCCAGGATGTTCTCCAGGAAATCCTCCCGGCTCAGCTTTTCGCTCTTCTCCAGATAGCCGTTCAGATCCTCGAAGACGCCCTTTGCCGCCAGCTGCTTGATGTTCAGGCCGCTCAAGTCCAGGATGTCCGGACAGTTGTTGGAGGTGATGTCATTGTTCAGCCTAGTCATGCCGTCCGCCATGTAGGCTTCGTAGTCATCCCCGTCCCAGCTGTTGAAGTCCAGATAGCCCTTGATGCTGATGCGGTACTTGTCATTGGATTTATTGAACTTCACCGCCGCGGCCTGGATATCGGAACCGCCGTAGAGGCTGCCGATGACAATCGTCTCCTTCTGGGGCACCTCGCTGGCCTTTGTCTTGGTCAGCAGCGCGATGCTCTTCTCATTGGTCTCCCAGTCCGAAGCGACGGCCAGGATGCGGCCATCCTCCAACCCCCAGAAGTTCTCCACAGTGTTGCCGTTGATATCGCTGTCCAGCCAGGTGAACAGCTCCGTGGATGTCTGGGACTTCGTATCATACTCGTACACACGATTGCCGTCCTGGGCCAGGAAGTCCTTGTCGATGCCGGGCACCAGCGCGTTGCTGTTGCTGCTGGGATAGTTCTCATAGGTATTGCCCGTCTTCTTGCCGTCAAAGTCGATATCGCACAGGACAGTGTCTCCATTGCTGGTGTAATAGCACAGATACATCTTGCCGTCCTTGCCGCTGCCCATGGCCCGGATCCAGTTGACATCGGCTCCCAGGGACACTGTCCCCCGCTTGTTGCCATCCGCGTCGAACAGCCAGACATTGTTCTCTCCTGTCACATAAATCCGGCCCTCTCCGTCGATGGCCATGTTGTCCACATAGCTCTCGGCCACCAGCTCCGTCATGTCCTCCGCGAATATCTGCTTGCCCTCGGCATCGAACTTGCACAGGAATGTCTCGGACTTGGTGTAGTCCTCATTATAGACATTGGTAGTGCCGTACATGCTGCCGTCCTGGGCATAGACCAGGCGGTTCAGGTTCCAGTTCTTCTCCTCCACATAATTCAGCGGTGTCTTCGTTATGTTTCCGTCCGCCAGGGAATACCTGCAGATGCTCTGGGTGGAAATCTCCGTTTCCTCGTCATAGTCGTAGGACTGGTAGCAGAGGGAGTCCCCCACCAGCTGCATGTCATAGAAAGAAACGGTCTCGTCGTCGATGGTGATGAACTCCGGCACCCAGACCCATTCCTTCTTCTCCGTCTCCCCCCCTGAGGAATTCCCGCAGGCCGCCAGGGATAACGCCATGGCCGCTGAAAGCGCCAGCCCCAGGACGCGCCGACAGATTGCCTTGTTTTTCATAAGCTTCATTTTCCATATACTCCTTTTACATGATCCGGCACAGCCCCCGGCCCGCATCCCCCGCAGGACTGTACGCAAAAATACTCAATATGTAGTGCAGACAAGATAACGCTACATACTGAGTATATCACACTATGGCCGAAATGTACCTTAAGATTTTATGAATTACAGAAGAACAACGCTTAATTTTGCAATAATTCTGTAACAAACACTCACTTGGCGCTCTTCTGTGTGCAGCTTAGAGCCTCCTGGCACATGCTTACGCGGATATAGAGCTTGCCCAGCTCCCGCCTGCGCTTCCTGGCCCTCATCATGCTGGCCGCATGGTTATAGAACCAGAAGGACTGCACCAGCACATTGTTCAGGCTGCCCATCTTCTCCTTGGTGGTGCCCATGTAGTGCCGGCCTCCGCAGGTGCAGGCCTCCCGGCCCCTCTCCTTCACCAGCCGGATCAGGTCCGACTCGCAGGCGATCTCGCCCTCGAACTCCGTATAGGCATAGCCCACGCACTCCTCCTTGTGGGCGTCGCTGCCGCCGAAGACCGGCTTCTCGAACCTGGCGGCGATCTCCATGGCGGTAGCGTTGCTCTCCGGGCTCTCGCAGGCGTTGAAGCCCTCCAGGAAGTCGAATCTGTCCATCACGGCCAGGCGGTTTTTGTGCTTCCTGGTATTGGTGATGCTCAAGTACCTCTCCCCGCAGGGGTGGGCAGGCCCCAGGATCCCGCCGTTCTTATGGACGATGTCTATCAGGAACTGCACCGGCAGGCCCCGCAGCTCCAGAATCTTCAGCTTCACGCCCTCGGGCATGACCACCAGGATATGGCCGGCGTCGATGGTGTCGTACTCCACGCCCTTCAGGACTACAAAACCATCTTCATCCCCGTCCCCATGCAGCCTCTTCCAGCTGCGGTACCCCTTGTAAGAGTCGTGGTCGGTGACCAGCATCCCCTGGAAGCCCTTTTCCTTCAGGCAGGAGATGAATTCCGCTATGGGCACCTTCCCGTCCAGGGAGCCCTCCTTTGTGTGGCAATGCATATCGAATTTCATTGATTCCATCCTTTCCGATTCTATTCCGATTCCATTTATCTCCATAATCATTTATGACGGCAGTCCACTGATCAATCCACGCTCTTTAAGGACTCCGTCATGCTGATCGACTCCAGCTTGCCGCCCATGGCCAGATTCACCAGCCAGGCGAAGAGGAGCGTAAGGATCCCGCTGTACACATAGCTTATGGGCCTTACATAGATATGGAACGCAATCATGTCCACCCGGATCTCGCTCATGACGAACCTGTGCAGCAGGTGTCCAAGCCCCAGCCCCAGCGCCATGCCCAGGGCGCTCAGCAGCACGTTCTCCCGGAACACATAGGCGTTGGTCTCCCGTCTGTAAAAGCCCAGCACCTTGATGGTGGCGATCTCCCTGATCCGCTCCGTGATATTGATATTGGTCAGGTTGTAGAGCACGATGAAGGCCAGCCCCGCCGCGCACAGGATGACCACCACCACGATGATGTCCAGCGCGGAGAGCATGCTGCCGATACGCTCCATCATGTCCGAGCTCACGCTGACATTGGCCACCTGGTCCAGCTGCATCAGCTCCGCGGAGAGCTCATGGATCGTGGGCGTGTCCGCGGGCACCGGGCTCCCCTCCTCCGCTCCCTGTGCCAGGTTCAGGTACACTGTCCTGCGCTCCGGCTCCTGCCCCGTCTGCTCCAGCCAGGTATCCTCGGAGACATGCACATAATTATACAGATAGTTCTCGTAAATCCCGGTCACCTCCACGGACAGCTCTTTCCTGTCGCTGTCCCTGAGGGTTATCCTCTCGCCGATCCGGATATCATAGTCCTCCGCCAGCTTATTGGAGATCACTGCCTCCCCGTTTCCGGGATAGTCGATTGGCTCCCCTTTTTCCGTATGGAGGTTCAAAAATGGCGCCATGCCCTCTTTGGTCCCTGTGACCAGGTAGACGGATTTCACCCCCGCCTGCGCCTCCAGGTCCATGTTCTTCTCCATGACGCAGGTGTAGCCCGCGATGGCCTCCATCCCGTCCAGCCTTTCCCGCAGCGCCCCGTCGGCATCCTCCTTCAGGGTCATCCCGCAGTCATAGGTCTGGATCTCCCCGAACTGCCTGTCGCCGATGTCCGCGATGGAGTCCTTGACCCCGAAGCCTGTCACCAACAGCGCCGTGCAGCCGCTGATGCCCACGATCATCATGAAGAGGCGCTTCTTATAGCGGAAGATATTGCGCAGGGACACCTTGTGCAGGAAGCCGAGCCTCCTCCACACAAAGGGGATGTACTCCAAGAGCACCCGCTTGCCCGCTTTCGGCGCTTTCGGACGCATCAGCGCCGCTGCCACCTGGGCCAGCTCCATGCGGCAGGAGAGCCATGTGGTGCCGATGGAGCACAGCAGCGACACCGCCAGGGATATCACCGCCAGCCTCCCGTCGAACACATAGCAGATTGGGTCCGTGTCGTACATGAGGCCGTAGCAGAACCATATGACCTGCGGAAATCCCCAGGTGCCCAGGAAGAAGCCGAAGGTGCAGCCCGACAGGGCCGCCAGGCCGGAGTAGACCATATATTTGGACATGATGGTGCCCTCGCCGTAGCCAAGGGCCTTCAATACGCCGATCTGGGTCCGCTGCTCCTCCACCATCCTGTTCATGGTGGTGATGCATACCAGGGCCGCCACCAGGAAGAAGAACACCGGGAAGATATTGGCGATGCCGTCCACGATGGAGGAGTCGTTCTCGAAGCACACATAGCCGATATTGGTGTCCCTGCCCAGCACGTAAGCCTCCGGCTGCTTTAAGTCGTCCAGCTCCCTCTGGCCGTCGGAGATCTCCCCCTCCGCGTCCGCTATCTTCTCCTCGAACTCCGCTTTCGCCTCCTGGTACTCCTTCTCCCCGTCGGCGTATTCCTGCCTGGCATCCTCCAGCTCCGCCCCTTTTTCCGCAAGGGCCTTCCTGCCCTCCTCCAGCTCCTCTCTGGCCGAGACAAGGGCCTCCTCCCCCTCCTCTATGGTCTGCCTGGCGTCCGCCAGCTGCTGCCTGCCGCTCTCGAGCTCCAGCTTTCCCTCTGTCAGGGCCCTCTGGCCGTCCTCCAGCTGGGCCCTGGCAGAGGCGATGGCCACCCAGCCGCTGTCCAGCTGGGCCTCGCTCTCCGCAATCTGGGCCCTGGCCGCCTCAAGCTCCGCCTCCTGGGCCGCCAGCTCCGCCTCCATCGCGTCCAGCCTGGCCAGGGCCTCCTCCAGCCTGGCGATGAGGGAGGCGTTCAGCTCCCCCTCGTTCTGTCTCAGCTCCTCGAGCTGGCTCTCCAGCTGGAACCTGCTCTCGTCCATGAGCCGCCTGGACACCGCGACCGCCGTCTCGCCGCTTCGAAGCTGGGCCTTGCCCTCCGACAGCTCCCGCTCCCCTCTGCGCAGCGCCACCTCGTTGGTATCTATGGCAGTCCTGGCCGCGGCCAGCTCCGCCTCCTTCTGGACCATGAGGGCCTCACCGTCGGCCAGCTCCACCTCCTTCTGTGCGATGGTGGCCTTTCCCTCCGCCAGCTCCGCCTCCTTCTTGCGGATGGTGGCCTCACCGTCGGCCAGCTCCGCTTCCGCATCCGCCAGGGCCTTCTCCCCGTCCTCCAACTGCTTCTTCGCATCGTCCAGCTGCTCTCTGGCGTCCTCCAGCTCCCTCTCACCCAGGGTGCGGTTGTCCGATAGCTCCGTGCGGGCATCCGCCAGCTTCTCGCTGCCCTCCCGGAACAGCCTGTCATACCGGTCCCGGGCCTGTCCCTCGGCAAATTCCTCCCACACCGAGGTCTTCTCGTCCATAAAGGCATCGTACTCCCGGCTGTACAGAGGGAAATCCTGCCGGAAGCGCACGTAGACCTCCGTGAAGTAGTCCACATCGAAGCCCTCCGGGTTCAGGTAGGCGAAGCCGTCCAGCCGCCCGGAGCCCAGGGATGTGTTGCCCCGCTCATACTGGATGTACAGAGGGGACTGCACCAGCCCCACCACCGTGTATTCCCTGTGGGCGAAATGCTCCAGATCCCCCCGGGCATTGTCCCGGGACAGACGGATCACGCTCCCCACAACAGACTTCCCGAAGCTGCCGCTGTCCAGCACGCACTCCGCCCCGGTCTCCGGCAGCCTACCGGACACCAGCTTCAGGGTATTGAGCGTCTCCGGCATGCTGTGGGTCTTGATGGCGCCCATGTAGTCGTCCCCCAGTTCATAGAGCACGTCAAAGGAAATGGCGCCCTCCGCCGCCTCCACGTCCCGGGCCGCGGAAAAGAAGTCCACGTTCTCCTGGTCGAAGCCCAGTGTGGACACCAGGCGCAGGTCATAGAACCCATGCTTTCCCAGATAACCCGTCACGGTCTCCACCATGGCCCCGGTGGTCACCTTCAGCCCCGCGAAAAAACCCACCCCCAGCGCCACGATGCCGAAAATCGCCAGAAAACGCCCGAAGCTCGATTTGATTTCCCTGAAAGTCGTCTTCCCGATCCCCCGCATAGGCTCACCACTCGATTTCCGAAATATCCACTATATTCCGGTTCTTCACCATGCTCACGATGGTGCCGCTCTTCACGGTGATGACCCGGTCGGCCATGGCCGTCAGGGCCTGGTTGTGGGTGATGACGATGACGGTCTTGCCCACCTCCCTGCAGGTATTCTGCAAGAGCTTCAGCACGGCCTTGCCCGTATTGTAGTCCAGGGCCCCGGTGGGCTCGTCGCAGAGCAGGAGCTTGGGATTCTTGGCCATTGCCCTGGCGATGGCCACCCGCTGCTGCTCCCCGCCGGAGAGCTGGGCCGGGAAATTGCCCTTCCGGTCCTTCAGCCCCACCTGGTCCAGCACTTCGCCCGCGTCCAGGGGGTTCCTGCAGATCTGGGCCGCCAGCTCCACGTTCTCCAGGGCCGTCAGGTTCTGGACCAGGTTGTAGAACTGGAACACGAAGCCCACGTCATAGCGCCTGTAGGCGGTGAGCTGCTTTTTGCTGAAGGAAGAGACCTTCTGGCCGTCCAGGTACACCTCCCCCTCGGTCGCAGTGTCCATGCCCCCCAGAATGTTCAGGATGGTGGTCTTCCCCGCGCCGGAAGCGCCTACGATGACGCAGAACTCCCCCTTCTCGATTTCAAAGTCCACATCGTGCAGGGCCGTGATCTCCACCTCGCCTGTCTTATACACTTTTTTCACGTTCTGAAAGCTCACGAAAGCGTCCATACCCTCAAATCAGCCCTTTCAAATCCCGCATAACGGCTTTCTGACTCACACTCAATCAGTATAACACAAAAGCTTTTCTTCTACCACTTTTTTTGCTATAATAAATTCTAAACAAATCTAAAGCGATTATATAAGGAAAGAAATGCCATGATTATCATTCATCTCGCCGCATTGTCGGGAATCCTCCTCATGGGGGCATGTTGGATCGCATCCGGTAGGAACCGTCCCGCTCCGGGAGCAGGAGGGTTTGCCGCATTGTTCCTGGCCGCACTGGCCCTGCGGCTGGCCGCTGCCGCCCTCTCCAAGGGCTTTGGCACCGACACGGCATGCTTCGCGGCATGGGCCGAGCGGATCTGGGAGGTGGGGCCCGGCGGCTTCTACGACCCGGATGTCTTCTCGGACTATCCGCCGGGATATCTCTATGTGCTCTGGCTCCTGGACGGCGTCCGCAGGCTCCTGGGGATAGAACATTATTCCGCCGCCCATCTGGTGCTGCTGAAGCTCCCTTCCATACTATGCGACCTGGCCTGCGGCTGGCTGCTGTGCCGGGAGGCCGCCAAAAGGCTTTCCGGGCGGCACGCCTTCTTCCTCTGCGCCGCTTACCTGTTCCATCCGGTGATCCTCCTGAACTCCTCCGTCTGGGGCCAGGTGGACTCCCTGACTGCGCTGGCGGCAGTGTTCCTTTGCGTCTCGCTGATCCGCGGGCGGATGTATCCCGCGTACATCGCTTTTGGCCTGGGGCTTTTGGTCAAGCCTCAGATGCTGCTCCTGGGGCCTGTGCTCCTGGTGGGCACCATAGACCGGATTCTGGCCAGCCGCCGGGACGGGAGCGGAGGCAGGGCTGTTTCCTTTCTGCCGGAGCTTTTGCACTGCCTGTTCCAGTGCCTGTCCGTGGCCCTGGGCGGCGTCATCCTATGCCTCCCCTTCGGCCTGGCGAAGGTGGCGGCGCAGCTTCTGGACACCCTGGGCTCCTACCCTTACGCGGCGGTGAACGCCTACAATCTCTGGGGTCTCTTAGGCCTGAACTGGGTCAGCCAGGACAATGCATTCTGGGGCATCCCCTACAGGCACTTCGGCGCCCTGGCAATCGCCGCGGCCGTGGTGCTGACAGTGCTGCTGGGCCTGCGGGGCAGGGGCTCCAAGGATAGATATCCCTTTCTGGCGGCTTTTACGGTGATCACCGTCTTCCTGTTCTCCGTGCGGATGCATGAGCGCTACCTCTATCCCGCCCTGGCGCTGCTGATGCTGGCCTATATCTGCAGGCCTGCGCCCGGAACATACGTTTGCCTCTCCTGCTTCGGCGCCCTGCATTTCTGCAACACGGCGTGGGTGCTGTTCTTCTATGACCCGGGCACCTATGACAGGAGATCGGCCTCCATCCTGCTGGTGTCCGCGGGCATGCTGTTCTGCGGAGCCCTGTTCTACCGCACGGCTTACAGGCATTACGGCGGACAGGACAGGCCGGAAAGCCCTCCCCTGCCCGCCCCGGCTTTACAGAAGGGCTTTCCCGGCACTCCCCCCCGGCGTTCCCCGGGGAGGCTCTCCCTGAACCGGGCGGACATCCTCTGTATGCTCGCCGTCACGGCGGTGTACGGCTGCTTCGCCCTCTATGACCTGGGGGAGCGGCAGGCTCCCGTCACCCGGCTGGACATGGTGCAGGGCCAGTCCATAGAGCTTTCCTTCGGCTCCGGGGCGCCCGCCTCGCTCTCCTACTACATAGCGCCCTGGCAGGACAGGACTTTCCTCATGGAGGGAAAAGGGGAATCGGATCGGAACTGGTCCTATCTGGGGGAGTTGTCGATGCAGAATGTCTTCACCTGGCAGGAGACGGTTTTCCAGGTCTCCGCCGCACATTTGCGCCTCACTCTGCAGGACGCCCAGGCCGCCCCCATAGAGCTGGTATTCCGGGACGCGGCGGGGAACATTCTCGTGCCTGAGAACGCTTCGGACTATCCCGCCCTGTTCGATGAGCAGGAACTGTACCCGGATGCCTTCACCTTCCGCAACGGCATGTACTTCGACGAGATCTACCACGGGCGCACGGCTTACGAATTCCTCCACGGGCTAACTTCCTATGAGAACACCCATCCCCCTCTGGGCAAGATCTTCATCGCCATGGGGGTGGCGCTCTTCGGCATGAATCCCTTCGGCTGGCGCATCATGGGGACGATTTTCGGCATCGCCATGGTGCCCGTGGTGTACCTGTTCGCCAGGCGAATCGCCAGAGAGACCCTGCCCGCGGCTCTGGCCTGCATGCTGTTCGCCTTTGACTTCATGCATTTCACCCAGACCAGGATCGCCACGATCGACACTTATGTGACCTTCTTCGTGATACTGATGTACCTTTTCATGTATCGGTATGTCACATTGAGCTTCTACGATACGCCGTTAAAGAAGACCTGGCTCCCCCTGGGGGCCTGCGGGGTCTGCATGGGGCTGGGCATTGCCAGCAAATGGACCGGCATCTACGCCGGGGCCGGGCTGGGGCTGCTCTTCTTCTCCGCGCTGTACCGCAGATACCGGGAGTATCTCTACGCCAAGGCTGACCCAGAGGGGCAGAGCGGGGGCATCTCCCATGCCCATATCCTCCGGTGCTTCCGCGGATATGCCTGGAAGACCATCGCTTTCTGCCTGGTCTTCTTCGTGGCCGTGCCCGCCGCCATCTATCTGCTGTCCTACCTGCCCTTCCGGGATTACGGGGACAGGGGGCTCCTGGGCCGGATGCTGTACAACCAGCGCACCATGTTCTCCTACCACAGCAACTTGGTCTCCGACCACCCCTACGCCTCGGCCTGGTATGAGTGGCCGGTGATTTCCCGGCCCATATGGTACTATTCCCGTGTAGTCACGCAGACGGCCCAGGGGGGCCTGCGGGAGGGCATCAGCGCCTTCGGCAATCCGGCGGTATGGTGGGCTGGGATCCCTGCCTTTCTCTACATGGTCTGGCTCTGGCTCGGCAGGAAGGACCGAAACGCCGCCTTCCTCACCGTGGGATACCTGGCCCAGTACCTGCCCTGGTTCTTCGTGACCCGGGACACCTTCATCTACCACTATTTCCCCAGCGTGGCTTTCGTGGTGCTGATGGTCATGTACGGCCTGCTGCAGTGGAAAAGGCGCGTGCCCAGACGCTTGTTCTTCCTGACGGCGGCGCTGTACGGGATGCTTGCCTTCGCCCTGTTCCTGCTGTTCTACCCGGTGCTGGCGGGCCAGCCGGTGGAGGCCTCCTTCGTGGCCAGGTATCTGCGCTGGCTCCCCGGCTGGGTGCTGACGGCCCGGTGAAGACATGGGCACGCCGGTGTCCGTCTGTACCGGAGCCCGTCTGCCGGTGTCTGTCTGTACCGGAGCCCGTCTGCGCCGGAACGGACGCCGCCCGGCCTCTACTCCGCCGGGGCGTTCCCGGACTGGCCGCTTCCGGACAGCACCAGGTCCAGGATATGGGCCAGGGGGTCGCAGGCGTTCATGACCTCCTCCAGGGTATTGTTCTGGGCCCCCAGCTCGATGAGCAGGGATTTGGGCCGCAGGTGCATGTTGTAGCGGTATCCCCTCAGATAGATCCGCCTGGTGAGGTTCGGATAGTACTCCATGGCTGTCTTCTGCATCTGGAAGGAGAAAGCCAGGTTGCTGTCCAGGTTCTCATTGTACAGATAGGAGATGTTGCCCGTCTTCTTGGTGCGGGACAGGCCGTTGAAGAACATGAACCTGGCCGTGGGCCTGCCGTCCAGGTCCATCACCAGGCGGGTGCCCTCTGGCATGGCGTCCCTGTGCAGGTCGATCACCACCTGGATGGAAGGATATTGCTGCAGCAGCGCCTCCAGGTCTCCCAGCGCCACCGCGTAGGAATCGTCCCTGGATTCCGTGTCATATTGCCCCAGATGATGGAGCACCTGATAACCGTACTCCTCCGTCAGGATGGTGGTCAGCCTCTCCCCCACGCCCATGATGGTCTCCGACATGTCCCCGGGCGTGGAATCCGCGAATTCCTCATGGGCATGGGTGTGGTAGATGAGAATCTGCGGCCCCTCCGCGTCCTTGGATATGGTCATGTCCTGGCCCATCAGTTTATGTACGTCCAACTGGTCGCTGCCCGCCACGGTGTTGGCATCCACGGTGTAGAACTGCTGTATCAGCGTCTCGTAGTCGCTCAGCGGCTCCAGATCCAGGTTCACCTGTTTCTCATGGGGCAGGAATACGCCGGGGCGCTGCTCCATGGCCGCCTGGTTCTCCGCCCGCAGAAGGTCTGCCAGGTCCTCCTCCCCGGGCTGGGCGGCGCTGTCCGGCCCTGCCGTACTCCCCCCCTGGACAGGGCCGGCATCCCCCTCCGGAGGGATGTCCTCCGGCAGGGCTTCCTCCACCTGCCAGGTCTCCTCCTCCGCCTCGGCCAGCAGGATCGTGCGGATGTCCTCGGCGCTCTCCCCCTGCTCTCCCGACGGCTGCCCTGTCACATATCCGTAAAAAGGGAACAGGCAGGCAATCTGTTCCCGCAGCAGCCACCAGGTTCCGTGGCCGCCCTCCTCCATGAAGGCAATGCCCGGCATGAACTGGCTGTACAATAAGGTGCGGGCCCCGTCCCATATGCTCTTCAGCATGGCCTCGCCCATGGTAGCTTCCCCCGTGGATACGGAGACCGCGCTGCAGCTCTTCGCGGCCGCCTGTATCCCGAGAATCAAAAGGGCCAGCAGGATCAGCCTCCCAGCCCGTTTTTCGGCAAAAGCTTTCCTGGAATGCTTTTCTTCCATATTTACGGCAATGCACTTCCTTTCTTCCCTTCCCAATATATGCCCGTCTGTGCCGTTCCATGATAGAATTGCCGTGAAAGCCTTGTACCAGTGCCCCGATGCATGAATCCTAGCGCTCCATGAAGGTCTCCCCGATGGCGATGTTGATCCCCTCGGATACGGTGAAGCTGACCCGCTTGATCACCGCGTCGATGTCCTTGCCCGTCATATACATATTGTTCAGCTCCGCGAAATGCAGCTGCTGCTTCTCCCGGTACCTGACATTCTCCAAATCCTTCTCCTCCAGGAGCCTGTCCAGGGCATCCGCCACGATGGTGGCCGCATCCACCACCGTGGGGATGCCGATGGCTATCACAGGCACGCCCAGGCTCTCCTGGGTCAGGGCGTTCCTGTGGTTCCCCACCCCGGAGCCCGGCTGTATGCCCGTGTTGGTGATCTGGATGGTGCGGTTCAGCCGCCTGACGCTGCGGGCCGCCAGGGCATCTATGACAATCAGCGCATCGGGAGACGTCTGTTCCACCACGCCCTTGACGATCTCCGCGGTCTCCATGCCGGTCTTGGCCATGACGCCCGGCTCCAGGGCGCTGATCTGGTTCATTTTGCTGCAGTTGTAGGCAGCCGTCCCGTACTCCCTGACGATGTGCCTGGTGATGAAGAGATTGTCCACAACCTGGGGCCCCAGGGCGTCCGCGGTCACCTCCCGGTTGCCCAGCCCCACCACAAGGATGGACTGTTCCTCGTCCGCTCCCGGCAGGAGCTCCAGGATCTCCTCCGCCAGGCGGCCGGATATCTCCCTGTGATAGTCCTCGTCCGGCTCCACCATGGCCGGAGCCTCCATGGTCACATAGATGCCCATGGGCTTCCCCATGGTCCTGGCGGCGTTCATGGTGTCTATCATCACCTTGGTCACGCGGATATCCTCTTCCTCGTGATAGCGTTCCTCTACCCTGACGCCCCGCAGCTTGCTGTCCGCCTCGCTGATGCTCTCCCTCGCCTCCAGCGCCAGGTCCGTCCTCATCTGAAAGTTTCCCATGGACTGTCTCTCTTCCATCTCTTCTTCCCTCTCATTCCCGAATCTGTATATGCAGCGATTAAATCTTGCCCCAAAACCGGATAAACGGCATGGCTTGCTTTTATTATTTTAGTCAATTTTTCTCAGATTATGTCTTGACAAACTTTCTATTATTTACTAAACTATCCTTATGTGTTTACGATAGTCCTCCGTGTCTGGCTAAAGTGAAACGTTAATAATCTTGTATACAATTGGAGGTGTACGACTTGGCTAACATTAAATCCGCGAAGAAGAGAATTCTGGTGAACCGCACAAAGGCTGAAAGGAACAAGGCAATCAGATCCGGCGTCAAGACCGCTATCAAGAAGGTCTATGCCGCTATCGCTACCGGGGACAAGGCTGCCGCTACAGCAGAGCTGTCCGCTGCCACAAAGGTCATCGAGATGGCCGGAAGCAAGGGTGTTTATCACAAGAACAACATTGCCCACAAGGTTTCCCGTATCAGCAAGGCCGTCAACGAGATGGCCTGAACCACAGGACAAATAAATCCATAGGCAACATGCAAAAAAGGCATCCGTCTCTCACCACGGATGCCTTTTCTTTTTCTATGCCGTCTTTCCATGCCATTTTCCTATGCCGTTCTGCCATGGGCCGCCGGTCTCCCGCTCTACGCTCCCGCCGCCTGCTCCCGGATGCGCTTTATCAGGTAATGCCCCGTCTTCGCCATCAGGGCGCTGGCCTCGGGCATCAGCTCGGGAGGAAGCCCCCGCAGGAATTCGTCCGCCTCCAGGGTGAAGTCCCCCTCGTAGCCAATCTCCGCCAGTGCGCCGGTTATGGCCTCCCAGTCCAGAGCCTCCATGAAGGGCATGGTGTGGCAGTCCCGGACATAGTTCACGTCATGGACATGCAGAGCCTGAAGCCGCTTCGCCCCCATGGCGCGAATCACGTCCTGGGGCTCCCTGCCCACCAAAGCGCAGTGCCCCAGATCCAGGCAGCCCACGATCCAGGGGCTGTCCAGCTCGTCCAGCAGCCCGCAGAACTCCTCCGGCGGGGCGCAGACGCTGTCCACGATATAGCCCCTCTTTTTATCCCTCTGCCACATGTTCTCCGCGCAGATGCGGATTCCGTATTCCTGGCAGTAAGGTATCAGGCTGCGGTAGAATTCCAGGTTCTCCTCCCAAAGCCTGTCCCGGTTCGTCGCGTACTCCAGCTCCTGCATGGGGTGTACAACGATATTCCGTACACCCATCAACGCAGCGGCCTCCATGGCGCGGAGGATCCGTTTCCGGATCTCCCTGTCGTAGGGCTCCTCTCCCCTGGAAGAGGGGAAGGGCGCGTGGGCCTGGGAGAATCCGATGCCGCACTGGGCGGCGGTGTCCTTCAGGCGGAGGGCATGCTCCCTCCAGGCATCGGTGCACCAAATCCCCTCCCCCAGCTCCATGCCGAAGAAGGACCAGTCCAGGGCCTCGAAGCCCGCCTTCTTCAGGATCGGGATGCAGGCCTCGTCCCCGAATACCTCCGCTGCTACATGTGTCTGCGTGACAAGCCTCATATGCTTTCCTCCTTGCAGATTTTATTTGTACATCCTGTTTCCTTTTTCCTCCATGCCCCTCAGACCGGAGGCCGAAGCTCCACTGTCTCCCGCAGCGAAAGCCCATACCGCCTGGCTATATCCTCCGCCTCCTGTATGGACTGCGGACGGTTCAGGGCTTCCGCGTCATGGGCGTCTATCCCGACGATTGCCTCGCAGCCCTCCTTCCCGGCAATCTCCCAGAAGCGCTCGCTGGGATAATTCCTGCCTTCGTAGATTCCCAGGCAGTTGATCTCCAGGGGCAGGCCCAGGCTTTTTGCTTTCCGGCAGAGCCGCCGCATCTGCTCTTCATAGATGCCCTCCTCCCCCGTGAACCGGATCAGGTCGGGATGGGCCACATAGGTGAAATACCCCGTCTCCATGGCCTGTATGGTCTGCGCGCAGTATTTCTCCAGCACCCCGGGGTCATCGGTGGGCCGCCCGCTCCAATAGCCGCCAATCTCGCATTCGATGTAATGCTGGCCCAGCAGGAAATATTCCACAGGATAATCCGCCACCAGGCGCTGCAGCTTATGGAAATACTCGATATAATGCTCCGTGTAATACTCTACCTCCAGGCCCAGATGGATCTCGATGTCCTCCCGGTATTCCCTCTTCAGATCCAGGACCGTGTCCACATAGCCCTCCAGCTGATCCACCTGCATCCGCATGTGGGAGACAAACTCCTTTGGGTAGGAATAGGGCGTATGGTCGGAAAACCCCAGGACCTTAAGCCCGCCCCGGATAGCGTTCTCCACATATTCCCTCTCCGTCCCCGAAGCATGCCTGCACCGCCATGTATGGGTATGGTAATTTGCCCTCATCTTCTCTCTGCCTCTTTTCTCTTTGCCAATGCCCTTCTTTACGTCTCCGGGCCCCTAATGCCTGTGGCTCCCGCCTCCATGGCTGGCCCCGCCGCTGCTGGTATGGTGCCCGCCTCCTCCGCTGTGCCCGCCTCCTCCGCTGCCGGAGTCCGTCTCGATCTTCCTGGCGGCCACGTTCTTGCGGATCAGCATGTCCTCCTTATTCCGAAGCTCCGGCCTGCCGCCCGCCACATAGGCGTTCACCGCCACCGTGTTCTCCGCTTTCTTCTGGGAGGCGCCGCTGACGGCATAGATTATGGCCACGATGACAGGCAGGATGGCCACCAGCCCCCAGGAAAAGGGCAGGGACAGGGACGTGTCCATGAGCTTGGCCACCTCTTTCACATAGGCCCTGTAGGCCCTGTGGGGATCCGTGGCATAATAATCGTCCACCGCATAGAGCACCTGGTCGATGTCCCTGACACTGAAGCGCTGCTCCACGCTGCCGCTGGTGGACAGGTGCTCGCCGTTCTGGCCCTCGTACCAGTTGTGCAGCAGCAGGACGCCGTCCCCCTCGAAGCCCTTGTTGTAGCCGTATCGATTCTCGTCCCAGAAATCGTCCGCCAGGTCGCGCATGTTCTGCTCCCAGTCCGCTGACCGCAGGCCGTACTGCTCCATGGCCTCCTGCCCTTCCACTGACTGGCTGAAGGTCACCAGCACGATGTCTATGTGCAGCTCCCTCTCCGTCTTCGCTATATATTCCCGCAGATCCTCTTCCTCCGCGTCGGTGAGGACGTCCGCGTAGTCATACACCCGCTCCTTAGGCGCCTCGTTGTTTGCCCTGGGCATGTCCCGCGTCCGGGCCGACAGCGCCGCCGCGATGCACGCCGCCGCCAGGATTCCTATCCCGATGAACCAAAAGCGGAAATAGTGCAGATATTGTTTCCTTGCTTCTTTCTTAAAATCCTCTTCCATTTTTCCAACCTCTTTCGCCTGCATTTCCGTGTCGAATCAAAGCAGCCCTAACAGTATCTGCAGAAGCGCCAGGGCAGCCGTCAGGCAGGCCCACAGCGTGCCCGTGTACGCCAGGAACTTCGCCCGGGAGAAGGGCGCCGTCCCCACGATTTTTCCGGTCTGCCCGTTGACGTAAAAGGGGTAGTCCTGCTCCTTATATCGGTATATGTACTTCCACACCGGCAGCAGCCCGTAGGACGCCCTGCTGTCCCGCACGGAGATGTCCTCCCGCACGGTGCGCACCGTATTGTACCCGGCATAGCTCTCCCGCAGGAGCTTGGCCGCGTCCTCCTTCATCAGCGCCATGGCGCGGTTCTCCACCTCACCGGCGGGCATGTTGTACTTCTCCCCGTAGAAGCCGGACATGAACCGGGGGCTGAAGTCCACCATCTGGCCGTACTGGAAGGGGGCCAGCAGATCCATCACATCGTCCGGCATCTGTTCCGAGGCGTCCACGGGAATCCTGTCGAAATCCATGTCCATGCTGCGCTCTATGGCAAAGACGCTGGTCTCCGTGTATTCCTTGTCCCCGCTGCGCCAGACCCTGACCTTGGTGCCCTCCCCCTGATAGTGGCAGACGGTCTTGTAATCATAGAACCAGTAGGGCACATAATAGCCCTGTATGCCGTTCAGCCGGGCCTCCGAAAGGAAGTCCGTGGGGGAGAACCGGCATTTCCGGAATTTCTCCCGCAGGGAATTCTTGCAGCTTTCCTTGCCCATCTGGAAGGGGATCAGCATCCGGGGGGCATACTTTCCCTCCACCCGCTCGTTGAATATCAGGAAGCTGTCGCAGTAGGGGCACTGGGTGGCCGAGGTATGCTCCTGCACCTCCACCTCTCCGCCGCAGTTGGGGCAGAGGGTCAGCGCCTCTGTCTGCCCTTCCGCCCGCTCGTCGCTGCCCTCGCTCTCGCAGTAGGGACAGTACATGCCATGCCTCTCCGGACTGTATACCACATTGCCGCCACAATTCTTGCATCTGAAATACATCGTTTCTTCCTCTCTCGCTGTCTGACATCTTCAGCGGCGCCGCCTATCTCCCGCAGAAATCGCAGAGCACCACTATCTTCAAAGGCGTTGTCTGGGCCGGTATGCTCCTGGTGGAATTGTCGTAGGTCACCACCAGGTTGCGGCCTGTGGGGCTCCCCTGGAAGTACTGGTTGTTGGTGGTGCGCACCTCCACGCTGCCGTCCAGGTTCAGCTGCAGGGTCTGGTCCTCGTTCACCAGCGAGGTGTCGTAATACCCTACATCCACCATCCGCCCGTTCTTCTGGACCGCTGCCGCCACCGCGTTGTACTGGGGCGGATAGATCAGGGGCATGGGCGCGTCCATGGAGTACCAGAAGGTGCACATCATCCCCACGGCCAGGGTCTCGAAATCCACCACATAGGTGGAGGGCGTCACCACGAAATTCACGGTGTTCCCGTCCATGTCCTCCACCGTGATGAACAGCATGCAGCCGTCCGCGCGGCGGTTCCCGATCCTGGTAGGCACCAGCTCCACGATCGTCCCTGTAACAGAGCCGAAACGGCTCCTTTTGAAAGATGTCTGATTCATAAAATCCATATATTTCCACTTCTCCGCAATAATCTGTCTTCCTATTTATATGCTTTTCCCGCGGAAAGTTGCCTGTCCTCTGTCAGCTACGGCTTGCTCCGGTTCGTCTGCCTGGGGCCGGGTCCTTTCGTCTATGCGGCATATCTGCCTGCGCGGTATATCCGCTCATGCGGTATATCCTCCTGTGATGATGCCCCCGCCGCACACATACTCCCCGTCATAGAAGCAGATGGACTGTCCCGGCGTGGCCGCCCGCACCGGCGATTCAAAGAGGGCGCGTACCTTCCCGTCAGGCAGCTTCTCAATCCGGCAGTACTCGCCCTTATGGTTGTAGCGGATCTTGGCCAGCACACGCATGGGCGCCTCCAGATCCTCTATGGTCATGAAACTGACACTGTCGCAGACCACCTCCCTGGTGAAAAGGGCCTCGTTGTCCCCGATGACCACCTCATTGGTATCCGGACGGATCTCCGTCACATAGACCCGCTTTTCGCCGGGCAGCTCCAAGCCTCTGCGCTGGCCTATGGTGTAATGGGTGATGCCTTTGTGTCTGCCCAGCACTTTTCCTTCCCCGTCCACGAAATCGCCCGGGCCAGGAACCCGTCCCGGAGCCTGGCCGTCGATGAAGCCTGCGTAGTCGTCATCCGGCACGAAGCAGATTTCCTGGCTGTCCGGCTTCTGGGCCACGGGCAGCCCCAGGCGGCTGGCTATGGCGCGGACTTCCGCCTTCTCATACTCGCCCACGGGCATCAGGGTGTGGGCGAGCTGCTCCTGGGTCAGGCTGTAAAGGGCATAGGTCTGATCCTTTTTCTCGCTTACGCCCCGGCGGACGGAGAAGCGTCCGTTGGGGAGCCTGGCAATCCTGGCGTAGTGCCCCGTGGCTATGTAATCCGCTCCGATCGCAAGGCTGCGATCCAGAAGCGCCTCCCACTTCACGTAGCGGTTGCAGGCGATGCAGGGGTTCGGTGTACGTCCCTGCAGATATTCTTCTACGAAATAATCTATCACATGGCATTTGAACTCCTGCCTGAAATTCATCACGTAATGGGGAATCTCCAGGGCCTGGGCCACTCTCCTGGCATCCTCCACCGCCGACAGGCCGCAGCACCCCTGGCTGTCACAGGTTTCCTCCCCGGCGCCGTCCTGCCATATCTGCATGGTGACGCCTATGACTTCATAGCCCTGTTCCTTCAGAAGATAGGCCGCCACGGAGGAATCCACGCCTCCTGACATGCCTACCACTACCTTTTCTTTCATGGTTCCTCCCGCAAGTAAAACTGATGCATACATTATAAAGTATCTTTCCTAAAAAAACAACGGCCAGGGCTGCTATATTTTGTCAATTTTATTTCAAAAGTAACTGAAAAAGGCTGTGGTGGGATATCCTTCCCAGCCGCCAGCCCTTTTTACGTCCATATATCATCAATACTTAAGACAATCCTTACAGCGTACATAGCCCTGTGCTTCTAATGACGCTATTGTTTCGTTGGAAGTCGCATAATTTTCCTCTTTTATTGTAGGCACATATCTGCACGCAGGAATATGAATCCTCCCCGTATTTATATTCAACACATAAACAACATCTGTACTCTGTTGGTCTTTATTGAATATATTAGAATTATTGCCACCTGAACTTGAAGGGTTATTTGTTGTATTTCCAAAACAATTCCAGCAAGTCTCATATCCTTGTTCTTGCAGACTATCAATCGGCCCATTGGATTCCGCATAGTTATGAGGTGCTATCTCACTAACTTCTGCACAATTCGGATAATGTATCAACTTTGTACGAGTATTCAATACGTAATCGTAAGCATTACTCTGTTGTCCCGAATTATCATTGCCACCCGTTGATTCAGGCACCTCTGTCGGTGTAGCTGTCGGCACTGGAATTGGAGACTCTGTCGGCGCAAGTGTTGGCACTGGAGTCGGAGCTTCTGTCGGCGCAACTGTTGGTACTGGAATCGGGGACTCCGTTGGCGCAACTGTCGGCACAGGAATCGGGGACTCTGTCGGCGTAACGATAGGCATTACAACATCGACATTTCCATTTGGAGCAATACCTTGGATATCACCTTCCTTTTCCACTCTCCATATCCCGATCATGGACACCTGATCCAGCCTGAAATACAGAGCCTCCCTGCCATCCAGCGTAATCTTCTCCGCTTCCACCGCTTCCAGCTGGCCGTTCCCGTCTAGTGTCACGACCTGCAGCTTGCGTCCCTGCAGTCCCTCCGGAACAGGGATTTCCATGTCAAGGGCCCGATTTCCCAGCTTCATCAGCGGAATCCCGCTCTCGTCCGTCAGGGTAAGGCTGTATATAGCCATCCCCTCCGGAATGCCGCTTTGGAGGGCGCGCCGGAATGCGCTTTCCATCCTGCCCACATCCTCGGGCTGCTCCACAGTCAGGGCATAGCTCCTGGCAGCCCCTTCCAATGTAGCGGACGCCCCTTCCAGCCCCTCCACCGTGATGCCCGGCTCCCCGCTGTCCGTTCCGTCATAGACACGGTAAGCCTCATTGGCCAGCCTTGTTGCCGAAGGCTCATAGGTATATTCCGCTTCCGCGCCCTCATAAGTAAGCACGGTATTGCCAAAGGCCTGAAGCCCTATTTCCCTCACGGACGCAGGGATGGAGATTTCCGATACCCCATTCCCCAGGAAAGCCCTGTCCTTGATTTCCTCCACATTCTTTCCGAGGGCGATCTCTCCCAGGCCGGTACAGCCCTCAAACGCCCCTTCGCCTATCACCAGCAGGCTGTCCGGCAGGGCAACGCGCTCCATCTCCGTGTGGCCGCGGAACGCCTCCCCGGCAATCACGCGCACGCCCTCAGGAACCGCTACCTCCTTCGAATCCCCCCGATAGGCCACCAGGACCCCGCCTGTCACCAGGAAGTCTCCCGCTTCGGCGCTCTCCTCTCCGTCCTCAGGGCTTCCGCCGGCCAGGAAACCGTCCACCCACAAGCTGTGCTCAAAGGCCTTCGGCTCCACGCACATGACGCTGTCCGGCAGCGCGACATCCGCCAACCGGCTGCAGTGATAGAAAGCGCCATAGCCGATATGCTCCAGCCCCTGGGGCAGTCCGATGGATGTCAGGGAGCTCCTGGCAAAGGAGAATTCCCCTATCCGGGAGATCCCGTCCTCCAGGGTCATGTCTCCCAGCGCCGCGTCCCGATAGTACGCCTGGTCCGCCACGATGCTGCCATCCACTATCCGGTACTTCGGAATGTCCGCATCTGTCAGCCCCTCACCGTTTTCGTTTCCATCGGAACCACTTACACCGCCCACATTGCCGGAATCCGCCGCAGGGACGTCCGCAACCGAACCGCCTGTCTCCTGCTCAGGCCCTCCTCCGAATACACGCAGCATGGCATTGTTCAGAAAGAGTACCGCCCTGTTCCCTACAACATGCGTAGTGCCCAGCACCTGCCCTTCCTCTATCGGAGCCTGCGTGGGCGCAGACGTCTCCTCTGGAACCGGCTCGGGGGTAGGCGTGCCCACGATTCCCTCTACCGCGTCAGAAGAATCCGGCGGCGGTGTCTCTTCATACCCCGGCATCTCCTTCTGCCGCTCATAGAACTCCTTGGCATACTTCTCCGCCGCGCTTCCGCTCTCGTAATGAATCGTCAGCTGCGCGCAGCCGTCAAAGGCCGACTCATGAATGTTCACCGTCTCCGGTGGAATCGTGATATCCTTCAGATTGACACAATCCTTAAAGGCTTCCCTTCCTATGGAAGTCGCCGTGGAGGGGATGGATATCTGCTCCAGGCCCGTACAGTTGGTAAAGGCATAATCCCCCACCTCGCTCAGGCCTTTTCCCAGGACAACCGTGTCCAGATTGTCGCAGCCCCAGAATGCATAGGCCTCAATCCGCTTCACCGAGTTCGGCAGCACCACCAGTTCGATATTCTTGTCGTCCTCAAAAGCCCCCTGGCCGATGACCTGCACCGTGTCGGGAACGGACACGTTCTTCTCCGTGCCCCGGTACCTTGCCAGCGTACTTCCCTCCATTTGAAAACCGGAAGCAGATGTTGACGCATCTGCTTCCGTTCCAGGAACCTGCATGATTATCAGTGCCGCTATTACCATCAAGGCACCTAAAAGACGCTTTTTCCCTTTCATATACATTCCTTTCAACGTTAATTCCTTGCCCTCACAGCCACCTTTTGCTTCTTTTTGGAGCCGTTCCTTCCGTCCTTCATCATGAACATCACGAAGGAAAGGCAGGCCAGGCCAATGGACAGGAACCACTTGGGATGGATGCCGTC
This sequence comes from uncultured Acetatifactor sp., assembly GCF_948601915.1. NCBI lineage: Bacteria > Bacillati > Bacillota > Clostridia > Lachnospirales > Lachnospiraceae > Acetatifactor > uncultured Acetatifactor sp. The sequence goes on from NZ_CAPDXS010000015.1 coordinate 46,073, forward strand.
CCCTGTGGTCGGCGTGTCATCCGTAATCGTGCCGTCCGACAGGTTCGCGATGTCCACATAAATCACATACGGTGAGAAATGCTCTGCCGTAAAGGTGATGCAAGGCACTCCGCTGATAGTCGTGAACCTGGGAGTCAGCTTATCCAGCTTGTCGTTCACCACGCCGGCCACCTTGTTGTTGCCCGCATAGGTAATCAGCGAATCCGGCAGCGGCAGGGTAATGCTCACGGACAGGCCCGTGGTATCCGTAATCTTCGTATTCCCTGTGGAATCGTAGAGAGAGATGTCCATGGGGAAATATTTGATGTTGTCAAGGCTTCCGTACTCGGCCTGCAGTGCCCGCAGGACCGCTTCCGCCGCGCTGCTGCTCTCTGTTATCTTAATGGTAAAGTTGTCAGAGGAGCCGTTCACCGTAGCGGAGACCACGCCTGTGTTGGACAGGCCGTTCTTGTCGATGACTACAGTGGTACCGCCAACTGTGCCTGTGGTGCCGTTGGGACGGTTGGTGTTGGTGCTGGAGGTGTTGCCGGAGCCAGTAGTGGTGCCTCCGGCCGAAGCCTTGTAGTTCGCTATGACCGCCACGTCATTGTTAGGCATGGTAAGGATGAACGAGGACAAGGTCTTATCCGTCACCACTGTGGATGCCGGGCTCACGGTCCAACTGGTGAACTGCTGTCCCCTTGCAGGCGCATCCGCTGTAATGATGATCTGCTCTCCTGCCGCATATAGTCCCGAACCGCTTCCGCCGCGCACCTGGAGGGTGTGGCGGTTGGCATTGTTGCCGCTTCCGGTATTATTGCCGCTTCCGGTGTTTCCATTACTCGGGCCCGGACTAGGGCTGGGGCTGGGATTAGGGCTGGGGCTCGGGCTGGGACTCGGCTCAGGACTCGGGCTAGGACTCGTCCCCGGGTTGTTGCCATCTCCCGATGCAGGCGCATACCTAGCATAAAAATCCGTATCCTCCTGGATATTGTTCAGCGGCTTATCCCACTCGGTGAAGACATAATCCGTCACTGCGGGAATGTTAATGCTGGGCGCATCTGAACCTGCCTTAACCGTAGTAGTATACTGCAGTTCGTAAGGATTGCTGATGCTGCCCTTTCTCACATAAAACCGCACTACATACTCGCCTTCATTCCGATATTTCGCCATGGCTGTATAGTCACCGGTAACTTCCTCCAGATTTCCTTCGCAGTCCCAGGTGACGAAGTTCGGGTCATTCATAATCGCGGCGAGCTCCTCCACATCTTTTGCCCGTCTCAGCGCGTTGCCGCCGTCCGCGATTTCCATCTTATAGACTTCCTTCAGGCCGTCCTTGCTGTCCATGAAGGTAATCACATGCAGAGCGAAATCATACTGTGCCGTAAAGTGCCAGGTATCACCGTTCTCCAATACATACTCCCAGTCGGTGAAGCTGTATGTCATTCCCTTGACAGTCACCCTCTGAGGTATCTCAGGGTAGGAAAGCTTCGCTTCGTCCACGGACGCGACTCTCTGCTCCAGGGTAACATCCGTAAACTCGCCGTCCTCACCGCGGTAGGTGTAGATGACATAGTAGGCCGTGGGGAACTCCGTCTCCTCCGTGAGGAATCCCTGGGCCGCACCTGTGGCCTGGGAAGTGACGCCGTCCTTCACGTAATACCATCTGACATCGCCGGCCTTTTGCGTAAGCCCTGCGACACCGTAACGGTTCGTTGAATCCTTGCTCTCATTCTCACCATAAAACGCGAACGGCGAGCACCCTGTGTTCTTGCCTTTTACATAAAAGCTGTCCACTGCGCTTCCGGCAAAGGCGTAATTGCCGATTATCGTCAATGTCTCCGGGAATGTCACTGTCTGAAGGTTGTCTGTATTGGCAAAGGCTCCTTCTGGAATCGCTGTTACATTCGTACTGGACAAATCCACAGACCTTACATGGCTCCCTCTGAACGCCTCCGGCGCTATCGCGGTGATTCCGGAACCAAGCTCTGTAGCCGTCACCTCTTTCAGATTGCTGGCCCTTCCGGGCAGACACTCTATGATGGTATTTGCGTTCCCGCTTTCATCCAGTCCGTAGATTATGGACTTTTCCGCATCGCAGGTATATTTCGGGCTATTCTGGAAGTTTACAAAACCAAGCTTCTCACAGCCAAAGAACGGGGCCTTTCCCAGACTTGCCACATCCGCCATGGAGACGTCGGTCAGGTTTTTGCAACCTTCAAAGGCATAGTCTTCTATGATGACAGGGCTGTTGCTGCTGTCTGCATTTAATGTGACTCCTTTCAGATGCTCGCATCCTGCAAAGGTTCCTGTTCCGTCCTTGAAAGTGGCAATTCCGTTCTTATCACGGCTTGTTGCTTCGCCGCTTTTCACAGCAGCCAGGCTGAATGCGGTGACTGTCATGTCTATCGACATGTCTGGATTGCCTGCCGCCTTAAAAGTAACATTCTCGTTTTCTTTTGCCTTAATGAGGCCCGGGGCTATTGTCTGCACTCCTTCCGGCACCACCAGATTCAAGGCCCCGTTGATAGCCTCTATCTGGTTTTCCGTCATACCGTCCGTTTTTCCGTTCTCCTTATATGCCTTGGCGGCATCTTGTGCCTCCTTAATCTGCTCCTCCGTCAGATAGGTATAGTCGGAAGTGCCCGCGATGCCGCTCTGCAGGTCAGCCAGCGAAGGGAAATCCGTCAATACGCTCATGCCCTGCGTGTTCGTATTCGGATTCACGGCATTGGGGTCATACTCTACTTTTATATTCGTAGGCCATCCGCTGTAATAGCTGATATAGCTTTCCTTCTGTGCGCTGGCATTATACCTGCCCTCGCTGCTCATGGCATACAGGAACGGTGCCGATGAAGCGGATATCGGTCCGATGAAGCTCAGCTTCTTGGCAGGCGTATTATCGCTATCTGTTACCACATCGCCATTACACCCCTGCCTATGGCTGCCCGTCACATCCTGTGTCTTAAACGCATTGCTCTCAATCACCAAATCGCCTGATGCAAAAAGCACGCTGGTGAGATTATGAGAGCCTTTAAAAGCGTTTGCCTTGATTGTTTTCACTGTATCCGGTATGGCTACCTTCGCAATGTTACAGCTATTCTCAAAAACTCCCGCATTTATTGCCGCCACAGTGTATGGCCCTATCTTACTGGGAATTTCTAAATCCTTTACACCATCTGTGGATACATGCTTCTCAAGGTTGCCGCCTGAATTTACTACGAAGGTATTCTTATTCTCTGCCGCTTTCTCCTCCTGGGTCGTAAGCTCATAATGATCCTGCTTTTCGTATCTGCCATTTTGGTCTGTTGCGGGATCTGCGCCTATATAGGTAAGGTAGCTAAACGGAAAGCATTCTTTCCATGCCAGTTTATGCACTTCCGAATCCCAGGCCATGCCTTCTGAGAAAGGCGTCCTATCCGTGGTATAGTCTCCTAAGCCCTCGAAGTAAAACTCGCTTGTCACCTGACTTTTAAAATCATTATAAGTAAAACTGGCGTCATCAGGAAATGCTATTTTTCTGTTCCTTGTTGAAATCCACTTTAAGTTATTGCATCCCTTGAATGAGGACATGTAGACCTCATCATCGCAGTTGTTTGGAAATGTCAGGGATTGTAGGGAACTACAGTTCTGGAACACTCCTGTCCCCAAACGCCGCAGGGCATTGACATTTGCGCCGCTGCATAAATCGAGTTCTGTCATTGCCATGCAGCCTTCAAACGCGCCGTTATCTATCTGCACTACGCCATTGGGCAGAACAAACTTCATCAATGTCTGACAGTCCTTGAATGCATAAGCCCCTATTTCGGTCAGGTTACAGTTCAAAGCAATGTCTATCGTCGTCAAGCTACGGCAATTATCAAACGCATGGTTTCCTATACAATGCAATCCGTTTTCAAGTTTTATCGTAGTAATACCTGAATTGTAAAATGCATAGTCGCCAATCCCTTTGAATTTAGGGCTCACTATGAGATTTTTGACATTGTTCTGGTTGGCGAAGATACCGTTCTGAGGATTGCTGTCACTCACTGTCCCCCCAAATGCCCATTTTCCATCCTTATTCGTAATGAACTGATTGCTGATATATGTTACGTCCGCATTTTTAATGCGCTGATAATTCGAATTCTGCCCGACTTTCTGATAGTTTCGCTTCTCAACGGGACTATTTGGATCATCTCCAGTATCGTCCGCAGCATCGTAGTATAAATCAGTATCAGGAAGCACTGACCATGTTGCATAGGTATCTGTATAACAGGGCAGATAGAATCCTGTCCTTTCTTTAACAGTCAATGAAGTCACAATAGTCTTAATAACATTACCGTCCGCACCTATTATGTCCTTGGTCTCTCTTTTTACAACCTCAACAACACGGTTAACCTCCTTCCCATTCATACCCTCCATCTTTACCGTATCTTCCAATATTGGCTTCTCTTCAAGCCCGGCCGTAGTATCTCCTGGATAAGTTTTCTCTATCCACTCTTCATAAAACAAGAAATTTCCGTTCAGCCCTACGGCTACAAAATTATAGCCGCCCCCGCCATCGTTTATCCTATATTGTCCGTAGGCATCTACTGGCCTTGTAAAATCAAGAGTCCCGTCCTGCAGATATCCCCCATTATACCCTACAATCACAGCCCCGTATCCGCTGTTGTCATTGAGGTAGGCAAACTGAATTTCCTGACCGGCAGTCGTATAAATTTTTGTTTGAGCATTCATTTGCGGAATCATGCTAGATGTATCGCACTTTTCATAACCATCCTGCCCTGTCCCCGCCCCAGAACCCGTAGGGGCCGCCTGCAGATTATCCACCGGAATAGCCGCTATCACAAGAGCAGACACCAGGAACAAAGCCCCCAATGTCTTCCTCATCGTTCTCCACATTCTTCTGCTTTTCTTCTTCACAGCCTTACTCATCTTCGTTACTCCTCCGCGATTTTCTTCATCACTGCGGCAAAGCATCCGCATCTGCATGACGCTTGCATCTATCCATATATTTCCATGGAATATGATATTACAGGGTAATCTATGTATATATCGTCTTTTTTTACCCATTCGATTAGCCTTTTGCCCTTTTCCGGCAATAATTTCCAAAAGCAGACAAAATCGTCCGCATTTTACATGTTCCCGGCAAAGCGGTCGGCCTTTCTTTACCATTTTACTATATCCTGAAATAATTGCAAGTGCTTTTGTCAGATCTGATAATTTTTCCTTGCAGAATCGTTACAATTCACGGCCTAGCCGATTAGGATTTCTAGAATTTCTGAGTTTTCAT
>NZ_CAPDXS010000016.1:0-14758 GCF_948601915.1 uncultured Acetatifactor sp.
CGAGGGTCAAATACCCCGCTGCTCTGCAGCGTTGCAAGCTTGATACCCCGTTGCTCGCAGCGGGGTATTTGATTCGGGAATTCATGCACTGGTGTACTAGTGCCCGATTGTCTCTTCCAACTTATCCGCATCCGTAATCTCAATGACGCCCCGGCTCAGCCGGACCATCCCCTCATTTTGGAAATACCGGAGCATCCGGGTGATGACCTCCCGGTGGGAGCCCAGATGGTTGGCGATTGTCTCGTGGGTGATCTTTAACCTGTCGCTTCCCTCGATGGAGACCTCTTCCAGGAGGAACGCCGCCAGGCGCCTGTCCAGGCTCTTCCACATGATCTGTTCCATCAGCCACATCACATCCGAAAAGCGGGAGGCCATCAGCTCATTGGTATAATTTGCCGCCGGTGCGGATTCTTCCAGGATGCCTTTGTACACCTCGGTGGGCACCACCCAGAATTCCGTGTCCTTTTCCGCCGCGATCGTCACGTCGAACTGGATGGAGCGCAGCATGCAGGAGGCCGAGAACAGGCACATATCCAGTTCGAACAGGCGGTAGAGCGTGATCTCACGGCCTTCGTCCGAGAGGATGTACACCCGAAGCTGTCCGGATTTGATCAGGAGCAGGCCGGTACAATCCATGCTTCCGTTGTGGATGACGGTCCCCTTTTTGACGCGGTGGCTTACCAGGCTGCCGAGGATGCGGGCCTGCTGTTCTGTGTCCAATCGATTCCATATGGGAAAGCAGCTTTGAAATTCCATGTTATCCCCTTTCTATCCAATCTCTGTCCCCATTGTAGCACAGATGTATGGAAAAATCACCCACCATGGCCTGATGTAAAATATTTCTCCAGAATATATACCACAAATAGAAATATACCTTGACAGACGAGGTATATAGGAGTATATTGTAACAAGAAAGGAGACGCCTATGTCAATTACGTCCGATATTTTACGGGGCCACACGGAGGCCATCATCTTGTCCCATCTGCTGGAGCAGGACAGCTACGGCTACCAGATCAACAAGGACATCATGAAGAAGACCGACAACCGGTGCGAGCTGAAGGAGGCCACGCTGTACTCCGCCTTCCGCCGCCTGGAGCAGGCGGGCTACATACGCACCTACTGGGGCGACGAGACCGTGGGAGCCAGGCGGCGCTATTACTCCATCACGGAGGAGGGACGCCAGGCCTATCAGTCCTACAAGCGGGACTGGGAGGAGGCAAAGCTCACCATCGACCAGCTGCTGAAATGAGGAGGAAGCTCCGGAAATCTGAAAAAAGGCAGAAATGTAGACAGGAATGCGAACAGAAGCGCAGAAAGAATTGCAGAAAGGAAAATAAGCATGAAGGAAAAAATCACAAAGCATATCAATGAACTGTTCAGGGACGCGCCCAAGACCAGGAGGGCCGTGGAGCTGAAAGAGGAGATGACCCAGAACACCATAGAGAAGTACGAAGACCTGATCGGCGAGGGCTGTCAGGAGGAGGACGCGTTCCGAATCGTTGTGGACTCCATCGGGGACGTGACGGAGCTGTTCGAGGATCTCAAGGACAGGAGCCTGTTCCTGCTGCCGGAGGAGCAGCGGCGGAAGAGGGCAGTGCTCAAGGCAGCCGCCGTTGGGATCTATATCTTTGCGGGAGTGGTCTTCATCATCTCCATGGTGGTCAGCGAGATGTATTATGCCCTGGCGCCGGAAGGCGGCATCCTGGGGCTGGCGCTGACGGCGCTGATCTGCATCCCGCCTACCTGTATGCTGATCTACGCGGCGAATATGTATCCCGCCTACAACAAAAAGGAGGAGAACCTGGTGGAGCTGTACAAGGAGGCCGCCCACACCGGCAGCAGGGAGAGGGCGATCCGGACTTCTGTCAGCATGCTCATCTGGCTGGTGACCTTGCTGCTCTATTTTGCCATCAGCATGACCACGCAGCGGTGGGAGATTACCTGGCTGGTATTCCTGGTGGGAGCCTGCGCCCAGATGATCGAGGTGTTGGTGTTCAACATAAAGCACACCGGTTCATGAAGCCGGGGGAGTCAGGACCGGCCGAAGGAGGGCTGCCGGGTAGGCGGGCGCCCGGAGGCGCGGCGCGTGGCGGCAGCAGAATGGGGAGGAATAAGGATTATGAAAAAATTGCAGATTGCTTTGATTGGCATAATTGGAGCGGTGATGGTCTTCCTGTGCGTGGCGCTGGGGGTTTCCCTGTCCAGGGGGATTCCGTTGGCCGGCGGCGGGAACTACTCGCTGGTTCAGGAGAAGAAATTCCCGGCCCAGGACATCCGGAGCCTGAAAATAGACTATGGAAAAGGCTCCTCAGGCTCCACGGACGTGCTGTTCTATCAGGGCACAGGGGATGAAATCATCATCCGGGAATACATGAATTATGAACCGGGACAGAACCAGCTTTCCGCCATAGAGCAGTCAGGCGGGGAGCTGAGAATCACAGGGGCGGGACATAGGTTCTTCTCCTTCCTCTCCATCGGCTTCCGGGGAGCCTATGTGGAGGTGTACCTGCCTGCGGGCTTCGCCGGGGACATGGAGACGCTGACCGTGAAGACCATCAGCGGGGAGATATCCTCCAAAATCGGACTGACAGCCCAGGGCGGCTTTCTGGCTTCCACCACCAGCGGCGACATGCTGTTCCCGGAGGTCCAGGCGGAGAAGATACAGGTGTCTTCCACCAGCGGCGACATCCGCCTGGACAGCGCCCTGGCAGAAAAACAGGACATTTCCACCACCAGCGGCGATATCACGGTGGAGCAGGCCCGGGGGGAGACGAAGATATCCTCCACCAGCGGGGAAATTCGGGTATCCGCTCTGGAGGGACCCCTGCGCACATCCACCACCAGCGGCGACATCACGCTGGGACAGGTGACAGGCAGCATCACGCTGTCCACCACCAGCGGCGAGATCCGGCTGGAGGAGGGCGAAGGGGATTTGGATGCGGAGAGCACTTCCGGCGATATCCGGGTGGGGAGTCTCGCAGGGAGCTTTCGCATGAGCACCACCAGCGGGGAGCTTACGGTCTCCAGGGCAGGCTCCTTTGGCAGGGCCCATTCCGTCTCCGGCGACATACGCGTCTTCCTGGAGGACCTGACAGGAGACCTGGACATCTCCACCACCAGCGGGGCGGTGGATTTGGCGTTCCCAGGGACGGCGGATTTCCGCTTCCGGTTCAGTACCACCAGCGGCGAGTGCGGGACATTCTTCGACGATGCGCTGTCCTTTGACAAGAAAAGGAAGAACGCGGAAGGGGAGCTTGGAGCGGGAACCCATTCCGTGGAGATATCCACGGTCAGCGGAGATTTGGACATAAGGGAATTTCAGGGCGGCGATTTGTAAAAAAGCTTTGTATTTCCGGCTCAAATAAGGTAGGATAAAGATACCGACCAGAAATGTCATGAAAAGCATAAAGCAGCCTCAAGGCGGGAAACGAAGAGGCGCAGGCTGGAACAGGAGGAATGAGCCCCATGGAACAGAGACCGGAAATCAAGAGAGAAAACGTAAAGACCTTATTTGAATCCCCCTATCTGCGGGTAGCCGATTTGCAGTATGCCCCGGGGAAGCACTATTATGACGCCACCAGGCGGGACATGGAGAACCTCACCGCCGTAAAGTCGGACCAGGAGTTCGAGGCTATGCTGGCGGACGCAGTGAGCTGCTTCGTCATCCTGGACGGGGAGGGGGAGGAGCCGAAGCTGTTGCTGTCCTATGAATTCCGCTATCCCGCGGGCCAGTACCTGCTCAGCGTGCCCGCGGGCCTCATAGACGAGGAGGACAGGGAGAGGCCGGATGTCCTGGTATCCACCGCCATCCGGGAGATTCGGGAGGAGACCGGGCTGGAGGTTCGGGACACCGACACCGTCAGGGTGGTGAATCCCCTGGTCTTTTCCACGCCGGGCCTGACGGACGAGAGCAATGCGCTGATCTGCGCCGTGCTGCGTTCCGCCAGGCCCACCGACCTGTCCCAGGAGGGGGCCGTGGGCTCCGAGCAGTTCGACGGCTTCTGTCTCTTGACCAAAGCCCAGGCCAGAGAGCTGCTGAAAAAGGGCCGGGACGAGCGTGGGAAATTCTATCCCCTGTATACCTGGGCTGCGCTGCTGTATTTCGTGTCGGACATGTGGCTGGAAGCGTGAACGGAGCGAAAATCTGTTGATGTGCTGGCTGCACCGGTATGTCAGAAAAGGGGTAGGAAGGGAGCGGCATAGATGAAGAACTATACCCAGGTCTACGTAAAAAACAGCATGGAGGCGGCAGAAACCTATTGCAGGGCCTTTGGCGCTGAGATAACATTTGAAATCAAAAATGACAGTGGCACCGCCTATGAACATTGTGAATTATCGGTCAATGGGGACGGCTTCCTGGCCATAGGCGAGGCAAAGAATCCCTGCGACATAGAGCTTGTCCACAAAATGAAATGGGAGACAATGACCTTTAACGTATTTGAGATGGGGGCCGAAGAGAGCGTCCGGCGTGCGCTTGATGTCCTGCGTGACGGCGGGCTGGTGCTGGAGGAGATTCATGAGCTGCCATGGAGCAGATGCTGTGCCACCGTTATCGACAGGTATGGCGTATGCTGGTGGATTTCCATATAGCGGCTGAAAAGGGCTTTTCAAGACAAGTAAAACAGAAAGATTGAGGAATTCATTTCATGAAAATGCTGAAAATCAATGATAACGTGCCGGAGGCATCGGCCATCGGCCTGGGATGCATGCGGATCACCGGATTGGGAAGCGCCGTGCAGGAGTTGGTGGAGGCTTCCATGGAGGCAGGCATCAATTTCTTCGACCATGCGGACATCTATGCAAAAGGAGAGGCGGAGAGCCGGTTCGGGGAGATTCTGACCCCCGAATTGCGCAGCCGCATGGTGATACAGACCAAGTGTGCCATCCGTCCCGGCATCTGCTATGATTTTTCGAAGGAACATATATTGGAATCCGTGGACGGCAGCTTGAAGCGGCTTGGCACGGACTACATCGACATCCTGTTGCTGCACCGCCCGGACGCGCTGATGGAGCCGGAGGAGGTGGCGGAGGCTTTCGATATCCTGAAAAAGGCCGGAAAAGTCCGCGCCTTTGGCGTCAGCAACCATAATCCCATGCAGATAGAGCTGCTGAACAGCTGCCTGGCGGAGCCCCTGTGCGTCAACCAGATTCAGTATTCCGTGGCCCACTGCCCTACCATTGATGCAGGGCTCAATGTGAATATCTGTAATGAGGCGGGCTGCAGCAGGGACAGCAGCGTGATTGAATATTGCAGATTGAAGAAAATGACTATACAGGCGTGGTCTCCTTTCCTCTACGGCATGTTCGAGGGCGTCTACATCGGAAACGAGAAATTCCCGGAGCTGAACCGGGTCATGGACCGGCTGGCGGAAGAATACCAGGTGACGCCCAATGCCATCGCCGTGGCGTGGATCATGCGCCATCCCGCCCGTATCCAGACCATCGTGGGCAGCACCAACGCGCAGCGGGTGCGGGATGTCTGCAAGGCCTCCGATATCCGCCTGACCAGGGACGAATGGTATGAGATGTACCTGGCGGCGGGGAAGAAGCTGCCCTGAAGAGACGGCGGAACGATTTGGGCGGTTTCAGGCGGCGGATTTTCCCTGGCAATGAGACAGGCTTAAAGTCCGGATTATGGGGCTGTGTGCACAGATGGCCCGCTGTGCGGTGGGGCTGTAGCTGTCGGCCCGCTGTCGGGCGGGCCATCCTCCGGCCTGCTGTCAGCCTGGGGCGGGGGGGGACGGGCGGCGGGGCAGAGGCGGTTCCCTTGACCAAAGTCAGGACAAAACAGACGGAGGTCTGCCCATGGCATCCGTTCCCTCTGTCGGCGGGAGCCTCTGCGGCGGGGAGAGCCTGGGCCGTCAGGGAGCCGCCCATGGCTTCCGCCAGTGATTTCGCTATGGTCAGCCCCAGCCCTGTGCCGCCTTTGCTCCGGGAGACATCATTTCTGTAAAAACGATTAAAAAGATTCGGTACATCATCCTTCCTGATCTCCGCCGAATCATTTTCAAAAAGAATCTGAACCTGCCCACAGCTTTCCTGCATGCGGATGTCCAGATAGCTGTGGGCATATCTTCCTGCGTTTGTGAGCATGTTCGCGAAGATGCGCTGACAGGCATCCCTGTTCCCCTGTGCCATCACAGGATGCTCCGGCAGGCGGCTTTCCAGAGAGAACCCCTCTCTCTCCAGGGAACCGTAATTGTCCGCAAGACTCTCCCGCAGCAGTCTGCACACGTCTAGCTGCTCCAGTTCCAGCGAGAAATCCATGCCGTTTACCCGGGAAAAAGCATAGAACTGTGAGACCAGATGCTCCATGGAGCGCGCGCCCCGCTCCAGCACGTCCAGGGACTCCTCCAGCCGGAAAGAGGCATTCCCGGAGGGAGCTTTCAGCCATTTCAGATATCCCAGAATGACCGTCAGTGGCGTGCGCAGATCGTGGCTGATGTTCTCGATCTGCTGCTGGAACTCCCGCTCCCGCTTCTCATAGGCCATCCGCTCCCTGCGGATCTGCTCCAGAGCGCCGTTGATGGATTCCATCAGCCGCTCCAGCCCTTTGTCCGGCAGGGGGAGATGGAGAATCTGGTTCCGGAGCAAATCACCCTGAATCTGCGAAAGCTCCCGGGCCGTCTCCTGCAGGGCATGTTCAAGCGCGAAATACCGAAAAGCAAAATATGCCGCAGCAATTATAAAGAATATCAGTCCCAAATCCTGTATCCGAAAAAAATCTCCCATCTTCATCCCCCTAAAAGCGCTTCTGCCCTAAATGTCCTTTTTCCTCAATAATAGCACACCTGCCGCGCTGAACACAAGGATTCCCGCTGTGCCTGAGATGAGGCATCTGGCCATGCCCGCCCCGGTGTCCCATATGGTGGTGCATTCCGACATGTTGACATTTGTCCCCGCAGGGATGAAGTTGGCGGGCATCCACATGGCCACGTCCATGAGGACGTCCCCGCCAAAGGGCAGGACAATCCCGGCGAACAGCAGGATCTTGGGCAGGAACAGCATCACGGTCAGCCATGCCAGGACGCTGAAAAAGCTGTTTTCAAAGAAATCCAGCAGGACTACGGCCAGGATCAGGGAGCCGGTGGCAATCAGGGACATGGCAGGGACTTCCAGCAGCATATCCTGGATGGTGGTGGGGCCTGTGGCATGCAGCAGCAGTTCGGCGCATCCGATGTATAAGGGCAATGCCACTGCCAGCATGACCAGGGAGGCCACAAAGCAGACCACGCACTTCCCGGCCAGGAGCTGTATCCGGGAGATGCCATAGGCGATGCTGTTTCCCATGGTACCGTTCCTCCTGTCGGATTCGTAGAGCATGGCGGCCACATCAGCGGCCACGTAGCAGTACATCATGGGCACGGATACAAGCATGGAGTAGGAGAAAGAGGAAGAGCCGTACCGGAAATGCTCCACGTCTTTCATGAGGAACAGGGTCAGGTTCAGGAACAGGATGATTGCCAGCAGGCCGATGAAAGCCCCGCGGAGCTCTTTGCTGTGTGCCGCTCGGTAGAGTTCGCTTTTGATGTAGTTCAGCATGATTCTTTCCCTCCGTTCTTCAGGTTCATGTAATAATCCTCCAGGGAGGCGGACTTGCGCTCCAGCCCCAGGATGCAGAGCCCATGCTCCATGGCCAGGCGGCTGTAGGCCTCAGGTTCCCGGCGGAAGCCGCGGATCTGGATGGTGCCCTCCGGGAGCACCCGCCAGCTCTCCTCCGGGAAATGCTTTGCCAGCAGGGCGGCGTACTTTTCCCTGTCGTCCACGGCGATGTCCAGGCGGTCTGCGCATCTTTCGTGCAGCTCCTGGGCGGATATCTCCTCCAAGAGCTTTCCCCTGCTCAGGAACCCGAACATGGTGGCGGTCTGCTGGAGCTCGGGCAGGATATGGCTGGACAGCAGGATGGTGATGTTCTTCTCTGTGTTCAGCCTATGGAGCAGGGCGCGCAGCTCCACTATGCCGCTGGGATCCAGGCCGTTGACGGGCTCGTCCAGGACCAATGCCGCGGGCTCTCCCAGCAGGGCGATGGCAAGGCCCAGCCGCTGCTTCTGGCCCAGGGAGAGGCGCTTGCATCTTTCCCGGCGCTTTTCCCGGATGTCCACGAGCTCCATGAGCTCCTGTACCTTTTCCTTTCCCGGGATGCCCTTTTGGATGCGGTAGTATTCCAGGGTGCGCTCCACGGTCATGTTGGGGAAGAAGCCCGGACGCTCGATCATGACGCCCATCTGCCTGCGAGAGCGGAGAAGCTCCTTTTCCCCGGAGCGGCCGAACAGGCGGATCTCCCCTGCGGTGGGGAAGACATGCCCGGCCAGGAGCTTCAAGAGGGTGGACTTGCCTGCGCCGTTGTCGCCGATCAGCCCGTAGATGCTTCCGGGGCTCACCCGCAGGCTCACCCCGTCCAGCGCCAGGACGGAGCGGTATTTTTTTGTGACTTGATTTGCTTCTATGACGGAATCGTTCATTTCTGGCCTCCTTTTCGCCGGGACGTACCTGTTCCGGCTGACATTTATCAGTATAGACCATGGGGGGTTAATAAGTCATAAAGAACTTTTAAAGATGTCGTAAAGATTTCCGGGGAGGGGTATAGGAAACATGCGGTGGCCGCTTTTAATGCTTGACGCTTCATCAGATTTGGTTTATAATATGCTTATCAAGGGAGCCGGAAAGTGAGTGCAGGTCACCCGACCCGGCGAATAATTAATTTAGACTTATAAGGATAGTCGTCCAGTCATTGCCAGTGAGCGGGACGGCTATTTCTTATGTGTATAATTCAGAATTGCCACAATCAGCAGCGCCACAGTCAAAATCACCATGAATTCCTCGTATGTACTCATAATAATCACCGCCTTCCGTTAGGTCTCGGATTGGGTGAGAGCACGTCCCCCAGCTCCCCTGGTAAGCATATTATGTTTTCATGGTGCATGTTAGCCATTGATTTTATCTGATAAATCGTGTATAATATGCTTATCAAGGGAGCCGATACGATAGCTGACACCTATCCGTTTCCGGCGAAAATAGTGGTAAAAATAGCACCCTTACTTTGCAGGAGCGGGGGTGCTATTTTTTATGGTTGACATATTCCAAAATGGCGACAATAAGAATTGCAAAAGTAAGCAGCACCATGAACTCTTCATATGTACTCATCCTTCCGTTCAAGGCTCGGAAACGGAGGTATTCACACCCTATCGGCTCCCCTGGTAAGCATATTATGTTTTCGTGGTGCATGGTAGTGACATCGCAGAAATGTTAAAGCGTGCCCTATATCATGTATATTATATCACTATGTATCTAATAAGAAAACAAAAATTTATTCAATATCGTATTCACATCTTGGTTAACGATAGATAATGTTAATAACCGATATAGTAAAAATGTATTGACATATATTAACGATTGTGCTATGATACAGTCACAAACAATACATGTATCCATTTGGACAATCGAAAAGAGAGGAGACCAAAGTATGTTCATTGAAGAACGGCATCAGGCGATTCTGGCCTGGCTGAGGGAAAAGGGCAGCATCACCACCGGGGACATCCAGGAACAGTACGGGGTCAGCTACGAGTCAGCAAAAAGAGACCTACGGATACTGGAGGAGAAAGGGCTGCTGAAAAGGACCCACGGCGGGGCGCTGCCCCTGCACCAGGTGGCTCTGGGCAGGCCTGCCAAAAAGACAATCAAAGATATGGACACCGTCAAGGACAATTACCTGCTGATCGCCCTCAGGGCAGTGTCCATGATACAAGACAACGACGTCGTCTTCCTGACGTCCGCTACCGTCTGTTACCTGATGGCGCAGAATCTTCCGGACGGCATCCGGATCCGAGTGGTGACCAATTCCATCGTCATCGCGGAGGAGCTGCGGACTAGGGACAACATCTCGGTGATCCTGCTGGGCGGCGAGATGGACGACAAGGGAAATTGCTACGATGCCATAGCAATCGAGACCATAAAGCGTCTGCGCTTTGACAAATGTTTCATCACATCCGCCTTTATCTCGGCGCAGTTCGGCCTGTCGATCCAGAAGACCGCCGCCATCAGCTTCTTCAACGCGGTCATGGACAGCGCCAGACAGACCATAGGCCTGTTCCCCAGGGAAAAGATAGGATTCGACTCCATCGTCTCGATCTGCCCCGCGGACAGGCTTGACGTCCTGATTACCGACTGGGATGCGTCCGAGGACGATTTGAAGCTGTTCGATGAAAAAGGCATAGAGATTATCATAGTGGAAAAAGAGGAGGGCATCCGATAGAATCGCGATCACCCCAGCCGGAAGCCGATGCCGTACACGGTCTGGATATATTCCCGGGAGGCATCGGCTTCCCTGATCTTCCTGCGCAGATTGCTCACATGGACGTTCACGGTATTGTTCTCGCCGTAATAGCCGCCTTCCCACACCAGCTCGTAAAGGCTTTCCCGGGAATAGACCTTTCCCGGGGACTGCAGGAACAGATGCAGGAGCTGATATTCATGGGCGGTCAGGGACAGCTCCCGGTCATTTACCAGCACCCTGCGGGAGTCCGGATAGAGCTTTATATTGCCGTAAGTCAGCGCATCCGGCTGCTGCCCGGAAAGGCTGCCGGCGCTGCCCGCCCGCCGGAGGGCGGCCTGGATTCGGGCGATGACCTCTTCGGGCTCAAAGGGCTTGGTGATATAATCGTCCGCCCCGCTTTTTAACAGGGCCACCTTGTCGCCCAGGGCGCTCTTTGCGGAGAGGATCAGGACGGGGAAGCTATAGCGCCTCTCCTCCCGGAGCTTACGAAGCAGCTCTTCCCCGGACAGGCCGGGCAGCATGAGGTCTAAGAGAAGCAGGTCCGGCTCCTCTCGCTCGATAAGGGACAGGGCCTCCGTCCCGGAAAATGCCTGGAGGGCCTGATAGCCCTGGGCTTCCAGTATCCTGGACAGCAGGCGGCTGATGTCCGTATCGTCCTCCGCAATCAGGATTTTGTGCTGCATCTGTGTGTCTCCTTTCTTCCGGTACGCCCCGGTATAACGAAACAGGGGCACCTATCCCTGTGCCCCTGCGAATCCTCGTCAGGTAAAAAGCTGCTCCTCCTGGCGGATCATCATGATGATGCTGGCTTCATAGGCGTTGAGGGCCGCTTCCGCCTGCCGTTCCTCGCTCCATTCTTTGACTTCCCGGGTCTGTATCCGCCTCTGTTCCTTCTTCTGCTCTTTGATTTCCTGGGCCATCCGCTTCTGGTCAATCCATTTCCTGGTCAGGCGGTCGTGCTCCAGCCAGTTCTTCAGAATCTGGTTCTTCAGCAGCTTATCCTGGAGCCTCTTGGCCTCCGCCCGCTTCTTCAGATATTCCTTTAAAAGCTTTTTCCGGCGGGCCCTCTTTGCGGCCTCTGCCGCCATGCGCCTGCGTTCCGCGGCCCTCCTGGCGCGGGAGTCGTCCTGCATGCCGAAGGCATAACCGTAGCACTTCTCCCAGGTATCGTCTATGTGGATGAACACGAATCTCGGCGCATGGCCGTATGTGTTGGCCGCCTTGTTCCTGGCCAGATAGTCCAGGACCTGCTGCTCGTAGAGAGGGTCTGTCTGCATCCGCCTGTAAGCGGCATCGGTGATGTCGATGAGCCAGTCCACCCGCCTCTGGGAGGGGTGGGTGTAAAGCTTCCTTATTTTATCGCGGATGTACAGCTTGTATTCTGTCAGGGACATGTCTTTCGGGGAAAGGGTGTATTTCTCCAGCATGGCATCGGAGAAGCTGCTGTCCGCCTTTTCCCTGCCGTTGACAGCGGTGCTCTGTGTGCCGCTCAATCCGGCTGCGGCAGCGTAACCTGTCTCAATCATATTTGCCATGGCCATTCTCCTTTCCTGTCATATCTTGCCGGCGGCTCCCGGCCGGAAGAATGTGGGTGATTTCCTTTATATTTATATCGGAGAACATGGGGATATATCTTAAGCGCCATGGCATGAAATGTGCCGCATGGGGCATTAACCGCTCCGGTGCCGACTGCCAGTCATCTCTTCGGATGCTTTTCAGCGGATGAAATGCGTCCAGAGGTGCTCTTCCTTTTCAGGCAGGCCGTAAGCCTCTTTCCCCAGGGCTATGCTCTTCATCAGGAAAGCCATATTTTTTGCCAGGGTGCGCATGGTCTGCAGGCCCTCTGCGTCCTGTGCCGCCTCCCCCGGCCCTCTGCCGTGGACGCTGTTCCAGTACTGGCTGGAGGCCACGGGCATGCCGCTGATGGTGAAGAATTTGTTCAGCTCGTCGAAGGTGGCGGACAGCCCGCCTCTCCTGGCAGCCACCACGCTGGCCCCTACCTTCATGGTCTTGTCAAAGGAGGTACTGTAGAAGAGCCTGGTCAGGAAGGCCACCAGAGTGGCGTTTGCGGAAGCGTAGTACACAGGGCTTCCGATTACAAGTCCGTCGCATTCCTGGAATTTGGGGGCCGCTTCGTTTACCATGTCGTTGAAGACACATTTCCCCAGCTCCGCGCATCTGCCGCAGGCGATACAGCCCCGGATGTCCTTGTTCCCGATTTGGATGGTTTCGGTCTCGATGCCCTCTGCTGCGAAGGTCTTCTCCATCTCCTGCAGGGCGATGGAAGTGTTGCCCTTTGGACGGGGGCTTCCGTTGATTAGTAAGACTTTCATGATGATACCTCCTGGATTTGGGTTTATTTTTTTGATAGAGACTTCTGAAGTCAGGCATTCTTTCTTAATTCTACACTTTATACGATATATTATCAATACCTCGGATCGCTGCTTTGCAAAATTGATTTCCGTGTGCCCGCCATCGCCATACACATGTAAACCGTTATCATCATATCCTATGTATGACAGGAAATCAGGAGAACCATACTATGGCGATTGGATATTTGACCATACAGGCGCGGACTGCCCATGAAGCCCTGCCTCTGGAGGGCGTACAGGTCAGGGTGCTGGACGATGAGGGCAACAGCCTGTACCAGCTTCGCACGGACGAAAGCGGGGAGACCGGGACTGTGCCTCTGGAGACATTGGACAAGAGCTTTTCCCAGAACCAGTATTATTCCGGGTTGCCATATGCAAGCTACAATGTGCTGGCGCAGAAGGCGGGCTTCGACACGATCTATGTCTCCAACATACCCGTTTATGACCGGGAGACGGCTGTGCTGCCCCTTGCCATGGTGCCAATGCAGGAGCGGCAGAGGCGTCCCGGGGAGACGAAGATTTTCGTAGGAAAGCCTGCCGTGGCCATGCAGGAGGCGCGGGGCCAGGTGGGGCGGGCCGACACGGAGGACGGAAGTGGCGCGGCAGAGGGCAGCAGGTCAATGGAAGCCAGAAGGGAAACGGCTGGCACCGGACGGGCAGATGCCGGGAGAACGGCTGATGTCGGCGGAACGATGGAAGAGGGCAGCAGGCCGATGGAAGCCGGAAGAGAAACGGCTGGCACCGGACGGGCAGATGCCGGGAGAGCGCCGGGTGCCGGCGGAACGATGGAAGAGGGCAGACCGACGGACGGCAGCCTGCAACCGGAGGCGATGCCGCGCCTGACGGGCACGGGGGGATTTGCGGACGGGAATCCGATGGGAACCCGGAGAAATCAGGGCGGAGCAGGCCGGGCGGACGGCGGAACTGTCGGTTCGACGGACAGAATTCTGCGGCAAGTTGTCATCCCCAACCCCATTACGGTGCATCTGGGGCCTCCCGGCGCGAATGCCTCCAATGTACAGGTGTCCTTCCCGGATTACGTGAAGAACGTGGCCAGCAGCGAAATCTATCCCACCTGGCCGGAGGCCTCGCTGACCGCCAACGTTCATGCCATTGTCACGTTTGCCCTGAATCGTATCTACACGGAGTGGTACAGGTCGAAAGGATACAATTTCGATATCACGAACAGCACGGCCTATGACCAGTATTTCGTGTACGGGCGGCCCATTTATGAGTCCGTCAGCAGGATCGTGGACAGAGTCTTCAATGAATACGTCCGCAGGCAGGGCCAGAACGTGCCCTATTTCACCTCCTTCTGCAACGGCACCACCGTCACCTGTAAAGGCATGTCCCAGTGGGGCACCGTGACTTTGGCCAACCAGGGGTATACGCCGCTGCAGATTCTTCGCTCCTATTATCCGAAGGACATCGAGCTGGCCAGCACGGACATCATCACCGGCAGCCTGACCTCCTATCCGGGGACGCCCCTGCGGGTGGGGAGCACAGGGCTGGACGTGCAGACCATCCAGACCTACCTGAACAGAATCCGCAGGAATTACCCCGCCATCCCGGCAATCACGGATCCGGCGGGCACCTTCGGGGAGAGCACCAGGGCCGCCGTAACGAAATTCCAGAGCATTTTCGGGCTGTCACCGGACGGAATTGTGGGGAAGTCCACCTGGTTCAAGATATCCAGCCTCTACAGCGCGGTGGCCAGACTGGCGGAGCTGGACAGCGAAGGGATTTCCTTAGGGCTGGGCACGGTTCCGCCGAATGTAATCCTGCGCCAGGGCTCCGGAGGGCAGGATGTGGTGACCCTGCAGTATCTGCTGAACGTGGTATCGGAATATTACGCCAGCGTCCCGGCCCCGGCCCAGGACGGAATCTTCGGCAGCGGCACCAGGGAGTCCGTCATTGCGTTCCAGCGGGCCATGAACCTGGCGGCGGACGGCATCGTGGGGCAGAGCACCTGGCGCAAGCTCTATGACGTATACCTGGGCATCGGTGAGAACGTGCCGTCCCCAGATCCCTCTCCCTCGCCCGGGCCATCCCCCTCCCCTGGCCCGTCGTACACGGAATACACGGTGCGGCCCGGGGACAGCCTGTGGCAGAT
>NZ_CAPDXS010000016.1:14858-41647 GCF_948601915.1 uncultured Acetatifactor sp.
AGCCCGTAGATACGGAACCACGGTGGAGGCGATCAAGAGCCTGAACGGGCTGACCGGCGACGCGCTGGACGTGGGGCAGGTGCTGCGGATACCTGCGGCCCAGTCGGGCCCGTCGTACACGGAATACACGGTGCGGCCCGGGGACAGCCTGTGGCAGATAGCCCGTAGATACGGAACCACGGTGGAGGCGATCAAGAGCCTGAACGGGCTGACCAGCGACCTGCTGAGCATCGGCCAGGTGCTGCGGATTCCGGCCAGGTAGTTTCCGGGCTTATACAGTGTGTCCTGGGGGCGCTGCGGCTGGCGGCTCAGAGATGGGGCATGGAGAAATATTTTCCGGAAATACAAAAGCAAAAACAAAAGCAAAAGGCCGGGGACAGGCAATCTGCCTGTTCCCGGCCTCTTCTTTACCATAATGATTACAAGTCATAGTACATATTGAACTCCGCCGGATGGGGAATCTGCTCCATCTGCCGCAGCTCCGCCCGTTTCCTGGCCACCCAGATATCGATCAGCCTCTGGGGGAACACGCCGCCCTTTGTGAGGTATTCGTGGTCGGCCTCCAGGGCGTCCAGGGCCTCGTCCAGGGATTTGGGCAGCCCCTTGATCTTCTTCTGCTCCTCCGGTGAGAGGGTATAGAGATTGAAGTCGTAAGGCCCCCAGCCGTTTGCCGCCGGGTCGATTTTGTTCTCGATGCCGTCCAGACCGGCCATGAGGATCGCAGCGTAGGCGTAATAGGGGTTGGCCGTGGCATCCGGATTGCGCAGCTCGAAGCGCTTGGTCTCCGGGGACTTGGCATAGGCCGGAATCCGAATCACCGCGCTGCGGTTTGAGGTGGCATAGCCCACGGTCACCGGGGCCTCGAAGCCGGGCACCAGGCGCTTGAAGGAATTGGTGGAGGGATTGGTAAAGGCGCACAGGGAGGCGATGTGCTTCAGCAGTCCGCCCATGAAATAATGGGCCGTCCTGCTCAGCCCCGAATACCCCTCCTCGTCATAGAACAGGGGCAGCCCGTTTTTGAACAGCAGCATATGTACGTGCATGCCGCTGCCCGCCTCCTGGTAGATGGGCTTGGGGAGGAAGGTGGCGGTCTTGCCCTCCTGGGCCGCCAGGTTCTTGATGATATATTTGACGATCATGGTGTTGTCCGCCATTGCGGGCATGTCGTCCAGCTCCACCTCGATCTCCATCTGGCCCGGGCCGCCCACCTCGTGGTGGTGGTATTTCACCCGGACGCCCCAGTCCTCCATCATCATGCACATGTGGCTGCGCAGGTCGTAGCCCACGTCCTGGGGAGCCGAGATGTGGTAGCCGCCCTTGTGGGACACCTCATAGCCATTGTTACCGGCGGTGTCCAGGCTGTGGTTCCAGTCCGCCTGCCTGGTGTCGATGCGGTAGCCGCACTGTCTGGGAGTCACCTCAAAACGGGCGCTGTCGAAGAGATAGAACTCGAACTCGGGTCCGATCACCATGCGGTCGGCGATGCCGCTTTCCTTCATGTATTCCACAGCGCGGAGGCTGACGTTCTTTGGGTACTGGTCGAAGGGCCTGTTCCCGTCCTGGCCGATGGTGCATACATTGCCGCACATGGTCAGGGTGGGCACCGAGGCGAAGGGATCCACGTAGGCGGTGGCGGGATCCGGCAGGAACACCATGTCACTCTTCTCGATGGGCGCATAGCCGTAATTGGAGCCGTCGAAGCCGATGCCGTAGGTGAAGGTGTCCTCGCAGAACCGCTCCACCGGGATGGTGATGTGGCGCCAGCGGCCGTCGATGTCCGTCATCTTGAAGTCGATCATGCGGATCTGCTTTTCCTGGCAAAGGTTCCTGATTTCCGTGATTTTAGCCGTGTTCTTATCCATGCTGCTAACTCCTTTTCGTCATGTCATATACTTTATTCCCGCGAGCAATGAGCCGAGCGGCCGTGCTTGCACGGCCAGCTGGCGAATGCCGCGAGGTATTTGATTTCAGGCTGTTTTCAGACAGATTGGGTCAGCTTCCCCGGAACCTGCCGGGAGTGCGGGAAGCGCCGCACATATCCGGCAGGCTGCTGCGGGAAGGCGGGGCATTTCAGGATACTTCTATGGTATAGGAGGCGTTCCAGACTTCCCCGGGAGCGATCCGGTTGCCCCATTTGCGCTCCTCCAGGGTCCCTGTGAAGTCCTCACTGTCGCATCTGCCGTGCCAGGGCTCGATGCACACGAAGGGGGCAGGGGGACTGCCTGCGGGGGACCATACGCCGAACAGGGGGGCGTCCATGGTGACCTTTATATAGCTGCTCTTGTCCGGCCTGCAGAGGGAGACGGTGGCCGTCTGATTGTCCTCGATGACCAGCGCGTCGTGGTCGAAGAGGCAGTCCGTGAGGGCCAGCCTGCCCCCGTCCAGGGGATAGGTATCGCTCTCGTTTAAGGCCAGCCCGTTTTCGCTGATTCTGGTGCTGTTCACCTGGGCTATGTCGCCGAAGTCCAGGAAATAGTCGTGGCGCGCCTCTCCCTCCCGGATGGGGCAGTTGAAGGCGGGATGTCCGCCGATGGAGAAGGGAAGGGGTTCTGCGCCCGGATTCTCTACCTGCCACAGGACGGCGACTTTGTTCCCCTCCAGGCGATAGCCCAGCTTCAGGAAGAAGGCGTAGGGGTATTTCTCCAGGGTCTCCTCGTTGGAGCCCAGGCCGAACCAGAGTTCAGTCTCCGTCCGGGAGAGCAGCTCGAATTCCATGTCCCTTGCGAAGCCGTGCTGGGTCATGGAGTAGGTCTGCCCCTTGGTGCGGTATTTCTTGTCTTTGGCGCTTCCCACGAAGGGGAACAGGATGGGGGAGGTGCGGTTCCAGTACCTGGCGTCCGCGCACCACATGTATTCCGTGCCGGTATCCAGCTTCTTCAGGGATTTCAGCTCCGCGCCAAGGCTTTCCACCGCGATGGAAATTTCTTGGTTTTTCAATTCGTAAAGTGACATAGCGTCCTCCTTCTGCGATTTTCTGTTACCAATATCATAAGACATGGGGCCGCGGGCTGTCAAGGACTTAGGGCCATATCGGAAGGTATGCATCGGAAGGCCGTATTGGAAGGTCGGCGGCTTCCCGTGGGCTTGACAAAGCGTGGTGGTCTGCTAGAATCTATACTGACCACCGTTGGTGGGGCCAGGTCACCAGACTCGCGAGGGGAAAGCATCTTGGATTGGCGGCAGATCGCCGTGGTCTGGCGGCACATTTTACCGCTCGTGAATACAAGGAAGCTATGCGGTACAATCAGGGGTGTTCTGTTATGTGGGGAGGGAAAACTATGGCTGCCTGGAAAAGAATATGGAGATGGAGGACGGATGCCATGAGGAGGATTATAATCTGCGGCCTTGTGCTGCTGATAGGGATATGCTGTGCAACGGGCTGCGGAGGGGCAGGTGCGGGGACAGAAAAGGCTCTGCCCCCGCAGGCTGGCCGGGAGGAGGCCGGAGGGGCAGGCACAGAAGCGGGAGGAGCAGGTACGGAGGCCGGAGAGGCGGGAGGTGTAGGCACAGAAGCGGGAGGAGCAGGTACGGAGGCCGGAGAGGCGGGAAGTGTAGGCACAGAAGCGGGAAGCGGAGGCGCGGAGAGCGGAGGGGCAGGCACAGAAGCGGGAAGCGCAGGAGGCACAGATACGAAGGCCGGAGCAGCAGAATTCACAGGCACGGAAGCCGGAGCGCCGTACAGGGAGACAAATCCTGGAAAAGAGGGAACAGCAGCATCGGGCACCCCTTCGAATCCCGGCGCAGGGAAGCCCGTCGCCCTGTCCGTGGCGGGGACGCAACTGGTGGACGAGGAGGGCAATCCGGTCCAGCTAAGGGGAATCAGCACCCATGGCCTGGCCTGGTACCCGCAGTACGTCAGCGAAGCGTGCTTCCGCCAGATTAAGGAGGAGTGGGGGATGGACGTGGTCCGCCTGGCCATGTACACTGCGGAGAGCGGCGGATACTGCACGGACGGGAATCAGGATGCTTTGAAGGCATTGGTGCGGGAGGGCGTGGAATATGCCACGGACTGCGGGCTCTATGTCATCATCGACTGGCACATCCTGTCGAATGGGAATCCCAATGCCCACCTGGAGGAGGCGAAAGCGTTCTTCCGGGAGATGTCGGCGGAATATGCGGATTACGACAATGTAATCTATGAAATCTGCAACGAGCCAAACGGCGGAGTCTCCTGGGCAGAGATAAAATCCTATGCGGAACAGGTCATAGCCGCCATCCGGGAGAAGGACGAGGACGGCATCATCCTGGTGGGCACGCCTAACTGGTCACAGCAAGTGGATCAGGCGGCGGCAGACCCCATCACGGGATATGGCAATATCATGTACACCCTGCACTTCTATGCCGCCACCCATAAGGATTCCCTCCGGGGTGCCATGGTGCAGGCGGTAGCCGATGGCCTGCCTGTCTTTGTTTCGGAATACGGCATCTGCGATGCCAGCGGCAATGGCGGAATCGACGCGGCACAGGCGGCGGAATGGGTGCGGGTCATGGACGACTGCGGCATCAGCTATGTAGCCTGGAACCTGTCGGACAAGGCGGAGACCTCCGCGATTCTGAGAAACGGCTGCGGCAAGGACAGCGGCTTCGCATGGGAGGACTTAAGCGACTCCGGCAGATGGCTGCTGGATATGCTGGGAAGCGAAGGGAATGCAGGAAAGCAGGGCAACGGTGCAGGCGCAGCAGGGGAGGGTGCGGACAGCAGCCCGGGCAGCAGGGACAGCAATGGAACGGCCGGTGGCACCGAAGAGGGCAGCGTGGGAGGAAGTACGAAAGGCGGTACCGGGGCAGACGGCAGCCCGCCCGCCGGGGATAAGGGACCTGCGCAGATGCCCGGAGGGACAGGCGGCCAACCGGCCCCGGAGATCCAGAGCCCGGACGGCCTGACAGTGACGGACAGGATCGTGAACTCCTGGGAGCAGGAGGACGGGACATACTACCAGTACGAAGCAGCCATCGCCAACGCTTCGGATACGGCCAGTGACGTCTGGGAGATCACGCTGACCTTCCAGGACGAAATCGCTCTCCAGAACGGCTGGAACGGGAACTGCCAGGTCCAGGGGACTGTCCTGACCATATCCCATATGGACTACAATGGCCATATTGAGGCCGGCGGCAGCGTGGAGGGCATTGGCTTTATCCTGAAAATTTCATATTAACTTTTATTTTCCCATTGACACACAACTGATTATGGTGTATATATAACATATAAACAGCAGAGAGGACGATGCCGATTTGAAACTATTGCAGAATTCAGGAGTCCCCATATACCAGCAGATTGCGGAGCAGCTAAAGGCGGATATCCTGTCGGGCAAGCTGAGGGAAGGGGAATATCTCCCGTCCATCCGGGGTCTGGCGAAGGACCTGCGGATCAGCGTCATCACCACCATGAAGGCCTATGAACAGTTGGCGGAGGAGGGGCTTGTGACAGCGGTCCAGGGCAAGGGCTTCTATGTGAACGCCCAGAACAGCGAGATGCTGAAGGAACAGCATCTGCGCAGAGTGGAGGAGGCCCTGATGGAGGCGGTGAGCGCCGCCAGGATAGCCGGGATGACAGGCCAGGAGCTGCAGGAAATCCTGCGGACGCTGCTGGACATGGGGGACGAAGGGGAAGATTAGGAGATTCGTCAGGAAGAAAGGAAGAGGGATATGGTCAGAATAGACGAAAAAACGAATATTATAAAACATGAAAATGAAGTTTTCCAGACCGCGCTGCAGGGGAGGGGCCTGCGGAAAAAATACAGGGGCTTCGAGCTCTCGGTTCCCCGGCTTTCGCTGCCGAAGGGCTTCGCCACAGCCCTGATCGGAGAGAACGGCGCGGGAAAGACCACGCTGCTGAACATCCTCGCCGGCATACGGCTGGACTTTGCGGGGGAGGTCACCTACTTCGACAGGCAGCAGCCGGGAATCTGCGGCGATGTCCAGGAGCAGATCGGCTACACGGGCCCGGGCTGCTACTTCCTGCCCCAGTGGACGACCCGGCAGGTGGAGGAGATCAGCGGGCTCCTGTTCACTGGTTTCCATAAGGAGAGATACCGGGCAATCTGCGGAGAGCTGGGAATCGGCGGCAGCGATGGGGGGAAGCAGGTGCGCAGCCTCTCCGACGGCAACAGGATGAAGCTGATGCTGGCGTCGGTCCTGGCCAGGGACACAAAGCTGCTGATTTTGGACGAGCCGGCCTCACCGCTGGATCCCCTGATGCGGGACAGGCTCTGCGACATGATACGGGAGTACCTGGAGCAGGGAGGCGGGGAGAAGTCGGTGTTCTTCTCCACCCATAATATCGCGGACATGGAGAACGTGACGGATTACGCCGTCATCCTGGAGCATGGCAACATCGTGGAGGAGGGCTTTGTGGAGGATCTGAAGGAGAAATATGTCTGTGTGAAGGGGGAGGCGGCGGACGGGGAGAGGGCCGGAGAGATCCTCTTTTCCATGAACCGCAGCGCCTACGGGTTTGAGGGGATCTGCCTTGCGGAGAATGTGGAGAGGCTGGCCGGGATGGACGTGAGCCTGGAGACGCCCAGCCTGTCCCAGATCAGCGTGGCGGTGATGAAGGCCAATACAAGCCTTGGAAAGCGCGGAAAGGGATGGTCTGTGGAATGAGGGATCGGATGAAAAGCTATCTGGTATTTGCCGGCGCGCGGTATCGGCTTGCGGTGTACCTGCTGATGCCGGCCGTCCTGTTGGGGATCGGTCTGTGGGTGGAGGGAAAGCTGGGGAGCGGCAATGGGGGTGTGGGGGCGATTGTGGTGACGGTGCTCCTGCCCATGGCGGAAATCAGCTCTGACAACTGGCTGTTCGGCGGGATCCAGGCGAAGGATTCCATGGGGCTGGAGTACCTGAAGGCCTCCGGGCGGGGGATGGGGATTTTGAAAAATGCGCTTTGGATGGACCTGGCGCGGAAGTTCCTGTCTGCCCTGGGCATTATCGCGCTGCACCGGTTGGCAGCGGCTCTGGCCTGGGGATGGGAGGCGGGAGGTGTCCCCGGTTCCCGGCCCGGCATTGCCCACAGTTGGCCCGGCAATGCCGGAAGCGCCGTGGGAGTCCTGCTGTATTTCGTGCTGGTCGCTTACATTGTCTCGGCCCTTGGCACATTCCTGTCCAGGTTCGGCGGCATGTTCTGGATGAACCTGCTGATCAGCTACGGGGCCGTGTTCCTGGCGGCATTTGCCCTGATGCTGCTGAATCTGGCAGAACATATATTTATTATCGATATCATGTGCATGGCGCTTGGAGCGGCGGTGAGCGTTCTGACCGTGCAGGTCGCCATGAAGAGGGTGGAAAGGAGCTATTATGATAAATGACTGGAAACTGGGGATGAGGATGCTGCGCTATGCCCATGGCATAAAGATGAACTGCATCGCGGTAGGCCTGGTGATGCTGCTGGAGATTCCGGCCGTAATTTTGGGGAGGATGAACGGAAACGGCTTCCCCGCATTCTACATGCTCCTGGTGGCGGGGATGCTGCCAACGCAGGCGCTCTTCTCCCTGAGCGTTGCGGGCATGGCACAGGCCTCCCCCCTGAAAAAGAAGCTGCAGACAAAGATTCCGGCGCTGATGAACTTCAGCATAATGGCCGCCATTTACCTGACAGGAGGGCTGTTCTGCGGCATCATGGTCTGGGGAAAGGCGGAAAACAGAGAATTTATATATGAAAATATGATAATCCTGGCGATTGCGATAGCCGCGATTATGGTCTATATGGGCGTGGCCTATAAACACTTCATAGCGGCTTCCGCAGGGCTGCTTCCCATCCTGTGCTTTATGATGTCGAAGGGACTGTCAGGGAAAGGGCTGCCGAACGTCCTGTCAGGCAGGGGAACCCCGTTCTGGCAGGTGCTGCTGGGAGGCTTTGCGATTCTGGCCGCGGGCGCGATGGCGGAGTATCTGCTCTCCCTCCTGGTCTACAGGGCCCCTATGGACAAGATGGCGCAGTCGGCGCCTCTGCGGAAGGAGATATGAGCTATTCCGCAGGGCGCGCTGCCCCTGTATCATTCTTTCCAGTAAAGGGCCGTCTTCTCCATGGCTTCCTCCTGGCCCAGGTGCATCTTCTCCATAAGCTTTTCTGCGGCGGCAGCCTTTGGCGCGCCAAGCTCCTGACAGAGCTCAACTATTGACCTTATGCTGTTTTTTTCTGTGAGCTCTGACAGGAGCTGCGCTTCCTCGAGATGCTTCTGTGCTTCCGCCGCCCGCTTCTCGGCCTGGTCAGCGCGCCTCTCCGCATTGGCGGTATTCCGCCGCTCCGCCTGTATGTCCATCTTCTCCATATCCGCAAACAGTTCGCCCATCTTCTTTTCCCTCACCTTATCAGTCAATTTCTCTGTCTCTGGCACAGGTACGTTCATCTTTAGCAGGAAAGCCTGCAGCACTTTTGCAATGATGTCCACCAGATGCTCCGGGGTATTCTGCAGGATGGCCTCAATCTCCCTGCCCGGGAGCCTTCGGAAGTTTTCGATGTCCTCGGTGGTCTGCAGCTTATTGATCAACATGACCAATGAGATTTCATCCCGCTTCTCCATCAGCGCCTCATTGCTGTAACCCTGCAGCGGTACCAGATAATACTCGAAATCCGGAATATATTTCCCGAACGTATTCCCCTCCCGGACGCGGCTCCTGAAATTCAGCGGCACGTACCATTCGGCGGCGCCCTCATAATAGACTATGGGCAGAATGGGCGGATACAGAAAATCCTTCCGCTTCGACATGCCCTGCCGGATGCCCTCCGCCTCCCTCTCATAGGCGTTCCAGATATAGACCATGTAGCGGAACAACTGCATGCATACATTGTAATCCGGCGCCGTCTTATGCTCTATCAGGGACACCAGAAAGAAAGGAGGGCTCCCGCCGCCGATATGCACACGCTTCACCCTGTCGGAATTCCGTTCCTCCGCGAACAGTGTGACATACTGTTCCGACACATCCTCGATATCCTCCGGCCGCACATCCTTCAGATAAGGCAGGTTCACATAATCCCGCAGGAACTGGGAGCACAGGATATGGTTGTCAAAGATGATCTTGCTGCTGCTGTCCCTGACCTGGGAATTCAGCACCATTTGCTTCGGCGATGCCGCCTTATGCAGCCCCTGCGTCGGCGCGGCCGCTTTTTTCTTTTGTCTCTGCTTTCTCGTCTGCTTCATACGATACCTCCCGGGATTCTGGCAGGCAGACAGGAGACAGACGGTTCGGCTCTTGCTGCGTCTGCCTGCTCTTTTCAATGATTGACGGATACTTTCAGGCAAAACGCCCTGACCAAAGGCCCCTTTCGGAAGCCGATGCAGAATTTCTGAAATGTTTGACATCAGAATTATCTGTAGCTATGGTAACATATCCGCACAGTCTTTGCAACTGTTTCTGAAAAGAGGAGGCCATATTTTCCGCAAGGGCCTTCCGGATCAACCAGGCGGAAATCCTGACGCGTACGGCTTCAGCCCTCAGCCCAGGGCCACGTCCAGGGCCAGCATCACCGTGAACCCCGCCGCGAAGGCCAGCGTCCCCAGATTGGAGTGCTCCCCGGCGGAGGCTTCCGGAATCAGCTCCTCCACCACCACGTAGATCATGGCCCCTGCCGCGAAGCTCAGCAGATAGGGCAGGGCCGGAAGGATGAGCCCTGCGGCCAGGATGGTCAGCAGGGCGGCCAGGGGCTCCACCACGCCGGAGAGGACGCCGTAGAGAAAGGCCCGCTTCTTCCCTGCGCCCTCCGCCCGCAGAGGCATGGAGATGATCGCCCCTTCGGGAAAGTTCTGGAGGGCGATGCCGATGGATAGGGCCAGGGCCCCGGTCAGGGAGATCGTCTCGTCCCCGGCCATCCAGCCCGCCAGCACCACGCCCACCGCCATGCCCTCGGGGATATTGTGGAGGGTCACCGCCAGCACCAGCATGGCGGTGCGTCCCAGCCTGGTGCGGGGCCCCTCGGGCGATGCGCTGTCCCGGTGCAGATGGGGGATAGTCCTGTCCAGCAGGAGCAGGAACAGGATGCCCAGCCAGAACCCGGCCACCGCCGGGAGGAAGGCCAGTTGCCCCAGATGCTCCGCCTCCTCCATGGCGGGGATCAGCAGGCTCCAGACGGATGCCGCCACCATGACCCCTGCGGCGAAGCCGGTGAGGGATCTCTGCACCGCCGGGGGAAGCGCGCTCCGCATGACGAACACGCAGGCAGCGCCCAGGACAGTTCCGAGAAAGGGAAGCAGGATTCCCTGTAAAGTTTCGAATGGCATTGTGTGACCTCCGTTTCTATACTTTAGTTAGTGATAACTAACCAAAGCCATTATATGATAAGATCGAAACCATGTCAATATAATACTGTTCACGGCTTCGCCGCTCACAGCAACATGATGCATACACAACAGAATTAAAAGGCAGAATTCTATTGTCCTGAAGTGGGCAGAGTACGCTCATTTTGGCGCGCGAAACACTTCGCGGAGGCACCTGTGAACAGGAACGCCGTCGATACAGATTCGAAAAAACGCTCTAATATACATTGTAAACCCCGGACAAATATTTTATAATCAAGTATGGCAATTTACAAAATTTGCAGAATTCCCGGAGGAGGGCTGTTATGAAAGAAACGGAAAGAAATGCGGTATGTATCCTTGTATTGTACCTTGTCTTATGGTATGTGGGCGCCATGTTCAGCTTTTTCCCTTTTATCGCAAACAATCTGGCAATCGCTGCCGTGGGGTTTGCGGGGCTTTTGATTGTCGCCGCAATCGTGATATGCACCTGCTGGATCATTGAGACGATCCAAAAGACGGCGAAATAATATCGAGATACAAAACCAGACTACATTTTGGAGGAACAGCATGGCAATCGAGAAAGTAAAAGCATATCTCAGAAACTACGGCATGGAAGAGAGGGTCCTGGAACTGGACATGTCCAGCGCCACCGTGGAGCTGGCGGCCCAGGCCCTGCACTGCCAGCCTGAGAGGATCGCGAAGACACTCTCCTTCCTGGTGGAGGGCCGCGCGGTGCTGGTGGTGGCCGCCGGGGACGCGAAAATCGACAATGCCAAGTACAAGGCGAAGTTCGCCGCCAAGGCCAAGATGCTCTCGCCCCAGGAGGCGGAGGCCATGGTGGGCCATGCCGTGGGCGGCGTATGTCCCTTTGCGGTGAACCCGGGCGTGGCGGTATACCTGGACGTGTCCCTGAAGCGCTTCGAGACGGTATTCCCCGCCTGCGGCAGCTCCAACAGCGCCATAGAGCTCACCATCCCGGAGCTGGAGGAATGCTCCGGCCACGCGGGATGGGTGGATGTGTGCAAGGGATACCAGGCCCCCTAAAAAGCGCCTCGCAGGGAGAGGAACAACAGGAGACAGCTTGCCAGGAGGAACAGGGCAGTCAGGAATGCCCCGGGACGGAACCGCATTTTTCCGGCAGGTTCCGAAGCGGGGAGGGCCTCCGCCAGATGGGAGCGCCGCAGAGCAGTGACTACGGGCTTGTATAAAAGCAGTGCGATCCCCGCGTTCAGTCCCCCTTTGATCACATTAAAGGGCAGGAAGGCCGGAAGCAGCAGCTGCGCCACCGCCTCCCTGGAATACCCCATGTACACCGGAGCAACCAGGTAATTCCAGAGCATCATCACCGCCACCTGGCAGCCCCATCCGCCAAGCAGCCCTCCCAGGGCGCTGGACAGCCTGCGCCTTTTCCCATAGACATAGGCGGCGGGGCAGGCGAAGGCGCAGCTGGAGATGACGTTCATCAGGCAGCCCCAGAAGCCGGTGCTGCTGACGGTGAACATCTCCGTGACGGACACGATGACGCTGATGGCCAGGGCGGTCAAGGGGCTGAAGAGCAGCCCGCCGATGACGATGACGACGTCCTTGGGATCGTACTTCAGGAACAGGATCAGCGGGACGCGGCCAAAGACGGTGGCGATGTAGGCCAGCGTGCACAGCAGGCCCAGGGTGGTCAGTTTCTTAGTGCTTGTGTGTTTCATATGGATACCTCCTGAAATGTAATGACACCTGAAAGCGGCGAAAGGCCTTTCAGGTGTCATTTTTTTCGTTTCAGGTGCATCGAAATTGCCTACAGAGCAGTTCACAGGCGGACAAAAAAGAGTGCAGACAAAAGCCAGATACCATCTGGCCATTCCGACACACCTTCTTTAATCCGGACTATACCGTCGGTTCCGGAATTTCACCGAACCCCGCGCATGTGCGCCCGCGGACTATCACCGCCGATCGGGAATTCTTGCTTCTCAGACCACAGACATCCGAGAAGAGTCACCCTGCCCTGAAGACATTCCTGCTATTCAGTTGTTGAAAGGATTATAGCACGGGTGGCATGGCATGGTCAACAACATTTTGCGGGAGGACAGAACCCATTGAAAAGCTTCTCATATTCTATAATGATTCCGGGAAAGATAAAGCCTGTACAGTTCACAGAATCTTCACAGAAATTGTTAGCACTCCCTCTTGACGAGTGCTAAAATAAGTGTTATAGTACGAATAGAACAAGGGAACAGAGAAAACGAAAGGCAGGAGCCGATCGGATCCCGGGTTCAAAGGAACCGGCGCTTCACAAAGCCAGGACAGCGCCGGAGGATAGCAAAGTGCAGATGCAGAAAGGAGACATGACTTATGATGATGCCCAGTATTTTCAGAGATAATTTGTTCGACAGCTTTATGGAGGATTTCGCGTTTCCATCATTCCCTGACATCGACAGGACGCTGTACGGCAAGCACGCCAGGAACCTGATGAAGACTGATGTGAAGGAGACGGAGGGCGGCTACGAGGTGGACATCGACCTGCCGGGCTTCAAAAAGGACGAGATTCAGATGGAGCTTGTGAACGGCAACCTCACCGTCAGCGCCGCCAAGGGATTGAACAAGGACGAGAAGGATGAGAAGGGGACTTATGTCAGGCGCGAACGCTACGCCGGGAGCATGAGCCGCAGCTTCTACGTAGGGGAGCATGTGACCGAGGAGGACATCCACCCCAAGTACGAGAACGGCATCCTGACCTTCCATATCCCCAAGGAGGAGAAGAAGGCAGTGGAGGAGAAGAAGCATTACATCTCCATCGAGGGATAATGTTTTGCACAGGCCGCCAGGATACCCCGCAGGAGACGCTGCGGGGTGTCTTGCTGTACGGGCCGCTGGACACCTGCCTGCCCATTCCCCAGCGGGGCAGGCGCAGGCGGCATGTGGGCCGGAGGCCGTGCAGGGGAACCGGAGGCTGACGCGGAGACGGGAGGAATAAGATGGCAGCGAAAAGAGATTACTACGCGGTGCTGGGAGTGGAGCGCGGCGCGGACGACAAGACCATAAAGAAAGCATATCGGAAGCTGGCGAAAAAATACCACCCGGATACCAGCGCAGGCGACGCCCGGGCGGAAGAGAAATTCAAAGAGGCCACCCAGGCCTACGAAATCCTGAGCGACCCCGAGAAGCGCAGGCTCTACGACCGGTTCGGCCATGCCGCCTTCGACGGCAGCGGGGCGCAGGATGCCGGTTCCCGGGGAAATCCGTTTGAAGACATGTATGGCTTCGGAGGCTCCGGTGCCTGCGGAGGGCAGGAGGCCCGCCGGGCTTACGGCAGCGGGGACAGAGGCGGATACCGCTATGAATACCGCTTCGGAAGCGACGGCATGGACGATATCCTGAAGAGCATGTTCGGCGAAGACCTCGGGGAGGGGTTCGGAAGGGGCGGCGCGGACCTGCGGGCGGAGATTTCCGTCAGCTTTGAGGAGGCGGCCTTCGGGTGCGAGAAGACCCTCCGCCTGGACACGGGGGAGGGGGCGGGCCGGCAGTCCCTGCGTGTGCGGATTCCTGCGGGGATCGATGACGGGAAGAGCATACGCCTGAGAGGAAAAGGCGCCCGGGGAAGAGGCGGCAGCCCAGGAGACCTGCTGCTGAAAGTGAACGTGGGGAAGAAGCCGGGCTTTGAGCGGCAGGGCCTGGATGTGTACACGGTGGCGAACATCCCCTTCTCCACGGCCGTGCTGGGCGGCGAGGCGGCGGTGCAGACCCTTTCCGGGAAGGTGCTCTGCAAGATTCGGGAGGGTACCCAGTCCGGCACCAAGATCCGGCTGAAGGGAAAGGGGATCGTCTCCATGAAAGACCCGAAGGTCCGCGGCGATCAATACGTGACCGTGCAGATTCAGGTTCCGGAGCATCTGAGCGGGGAGGCGAAACGGAAGCTTGGGGAATTCCAGGCGGCATGTGAGGGCAGGGCATACCACAGAGCGGGCTGAGCGGCGCGGCCCGCAGCCCGTCCATGGGCTTGTGCGAAAACGGGGCAATGCCCTATAATTAGCAGAATAAACGGCAGAAAACAGCTTGAATTCGCAAAATAGATACCTCAAAAAATAATTTCAAAAAAATAATTAAAAATTTCAAAAAAGTATTGACAAATATGGAATCAGGGCTTATAATGAAATCACAATAAAGAGAGAGGAAAAACAAAATCTTCCATTAAAAAAACTAAAT
This sequence comes from uncultured Acetatifactor sp., assembly GCF_948601915.1. Classification (NCBI taxonomy): domain Bacteria; kingdom Bacillati; phylum Bacillota; class Clostridia; order Lachnospirales; family Lachnospiraceae; genus Acetatifactor; species uncultured Acetatifactor sp. Next base: position 29,285 of record NZ_CAPDXS010000016.1, read on the forward strand.
AAACAGCAAAGGTTCCAGACAGAAGGTGCAGGACACGAAAAAAGTAGCGGATATCTGAAGCGGAATTTGCCAGAACGTTACAGTGCATGGAGTACAGGAAAAGCGTGGAAAGCACAAAAAGGTGAAATGGAAGAGAAAGAAAAAACTGAATAAGGAGGTATGGTCCATTGGACGAAGCGAATTGAGCGGGCGTATTGATTGGAAAGAATCGATACGCCCGCTCGCTGTGCCTTTACGGACTGGCATTCCCGCTATCCCCTTACAGAGGAACAGCGGGGATATGGGGGGAGCTACCGCTCCCGCCACTCCTCCTTGCCGCCATCGGACCACACCACCATGTTCCGGCCGTTGTGCTTGGCCTTGTAGAGCATGTTGTCCGCGATCTTCAGGTAGTCGTCGTAATCGTCCCCCATCTTGGGCAGAAGGGTGACACCGCCGATGCTGATGGTGACCCAGGGGGATACGGAAGGGTCATGGGGGATATGGAGATCCTCCACTGCCTGTCGGATGGTCTGCAGGAACTCAAAGGCAGACCTGGAATCATTGCCCAGCATAATCGCCACGAACTCCTCCCCGCCGTAGCGCCCGAAGAAGTCCGTGGGGCGCTGGAAGAAGGCGGATGCCGCCTGGGCCACGGCGGAGATGACCTTATCCCCCGACGGATGGCCGAAGGTGTCGTTGTATACCTTGAACTTGTCGATGTCGAACATGCAGACGGAGAAGGTGAGCCCCAGCCGGATGGCCTCCCGCCATTTTAAGTTGCTCTCGTCTTCGTAGCGCCGCCTGTTGGCCACGCCGGTGAGCTGATCCATGGTGGCCTGGTGCATGAACTGCATCTGGTAGTGGTGGAGCTTGATGTGGATGGCGGCCCTGGCCCGGACCGTGATGGGGCTGAAGGGCTTGGCGATGTAGTCCACCGCGCCCAGGGTGAGGCCTTTCTCCTCGTGCTGCACATCCGCCAGGCCGCTGACCAGGATGACGGGCGTATACTTGGTGAGGATCGTCTCCTGGAATTTCTTCAGCAGCGTGAAGCCGTCTACGTCCGGCATGATGATGTCCAGGAAGATCAGGGAGAAGTCATCCCCCTTTGCCTTGCGGAAGCCTTCCTCGCCTTCCAGGCATATGGTGACCTCGTAGTCATCGCTCAGGATTGATTTCAGATATTCAGCCTGTGCCCGGCTGTCTTCGATTATCAATATTTTGTCCATGTTTTTCCTTACTCCCGTTCATTTTCGGCGCCGGATGATGGGGATTTCCGATTCCGTGTCACTTCAGTTGCTGGCGCTGCAGGGTCTCCGTGATGTCCTGGGCCACGTACACCGCGGTCTTCGGCATGTCGTTGCCGCCGATTTGGGCCAGCACCACCGTGGCCCGTACCCACTGGGGAGCCGCGGTATCATCGTCGGGCTCCTGGGGAAGCTTCCGGTAGGTGGCCGATACATAGGGCTGCCACCAGCGCAGGTTCTGCATAAGATTCGGTATGTTCATGACCTTCAGATAGTCTTCCCTGTCATCCGGATGGATGAAATTCTCGGCGTAGACCTCCAGGGCGGCGGTGCAGTTCACTTCGCTGCCCAGCACGTCCCCGCCCTTGCCCAGCTTGGTCACGGCCCGGAAGGTATCCCGCTCCAAATCGATGTAATAGGTGGAGAAGAACAGGCTGCTCAGGCTGCTGATGATGTAGGCCCGGTCCTGCATGGCCCGGTGCCGTTGGTCCTCCCGGCTCTTCTCGTCGGTGATGTCATGGCCCAGGATATTGACCACCATCCTGCCGTTCTGGCGGCTGTAGATGATATGCTGCTCCAGCCAGCGGGGAGGATTCCCCTTGATGCGGTACTGGCAGATTTCCTCCGCGTAATGCTCCGTCACCGCCGCCTTTTCCTGCAGATGCTCCAGGGACAGGAGATGCCCGTAATTGAGGGCGTCCTCCGGGTACAATTGTGGAATCAGCAGCTGGGTGTAATAGCTGTAATCGCCCACCTGGGCATCCTGCATCCGGGCGGCGCCGTCCAGGCGGATGCGCTCGCACTGGCCGTTCTCCAGGTTCACCGTGGTCATCATGGTGAAGCGGGACTTCAGGATTGCGGCGATCTGCATGTCGTGCTTGCTGTGGGCCAGCTCCTTGCGCATCTGTTCGTCCATGTTCTCCATGGCCAGGAGGGCGTATTCCGGATTGCCGTGCTCGCTGTTCAGGTGGGCCGTCACGGAGATATAGCGGTAGGAGCCGCCGATCTCCCACTGGCACAAAAGCTCCGATTCCTGCTCCCCGGTATCCCTGGCCTGTATGAGGCCCTCAGTGGAGAATTTCGCCAGGAAAGCCTCCCGGTAGGCGGGATGGAGCCTTTCCATGATCCGGGAATGCAGATAAGTATCCCACAGGGGCGGCAGGAGGAGCTCTTCCCCGGGCGTATGTCCCTCCACACGGATGACGTCCGTAGCGCCGGTCTCCAGGTTGACGGCATAGATGCCGAAGCTCCGCTCGCCTACGGCCAGAAGGGCATCGCGGCTGCGGACATTGTCCCCCTCCCGCTCCAGGCCTTCCCGCATGGTATCGTGCACGTCCTTAACGCAGAACATGGCGGTCTGGTTGTCTTCGCTGTAATCGAAGGCCCGGACGACTTCGACCAGATACCAGCGGAACTCTTCCTCATGGAGACGGCGGTAGATGCAGGTCAGTACGGACTTGCCGGAGTGCAGGGCATTCTGCAGATGGGATATATCGGTAAAGTCCCGGAAGCGCTCCACGTCGTCGGGATGCACCATGCCGCTTCCGGCCAGCTTCTCGAATTCCCCGGCAAGGTCCTCGGTTCCCCGCTGGTTCAGCCATGCGCCCGCATCGAACTTCAGCACGTCGTAGCGGTTCCGGCCCAGATCCAGGCGCAGGATTTTGCGGTATGTATAGCCGGAGGACTCTATCCGGGGCGTGACACTGACCACGAAGGCGGGGATGGCATCCTTCCAGAGCATCCGGGTGGCTACCATGTCCACCACCCCGCCGAAGGTGGCATTGTAGCTCAGGGAGCGCCCCTCCTGCCTGCCCTCTATGGTCAGCAGGGGACAGTTGATGCAAGATCCCGCCCATACCTCATGGCAGGTCTTGCCCAAGCGTATCTCCGGCGATACGGTCTGAACTCTTTTGTTGAAATACAGCAGGCTGTGATTGTCCTGCCGGATCACATAAATGCCGGTCTCCGGCATACTATTTAAGATGATTTCGTAATCTTTGCTCTCCAAAGTCGATCCCCCCTCGGCATCTGCCGGGCTTTTGCCAGATATAAAAAAGAAAAGCCTCAGATAAGGCTTTGTGCTGTCCGTCTTCTCTCCTCTATATGATAAAGAAAAATGAATGGATTGTCAAGCGGAAAACGAGGCGCCTTTCGCCCGTCAGCGCGGCGAAAGGCGGTACTCCCTGGGGGTCAGCCCCGTGAGCTTCCTGAAATGGGCGATGAAATGGTTCACGTTCTCATAGCCCACTTCGTAGCTGATTTCGTGTACCTTCAGGTTCGTCTCCGCCAACAGGCTCCTGGCGGCCTGGACGCGCATCCGGTGCAGGTACTGCAGGGGGGAGGTGCGGTAATGGCTCTTGAACTCCCGGCAGAGGCGGTAGCGGTTCACCCTGTACTTTTCTTCCAGAGCTGCCAGAGAAAAGCTTTCATAGTAATGGGTCTCCAGCCGGGATTTGATGTCCTCCAGATAGGCGGGGGCAGTCTCCGGGGGGAGGGCATGCGCCAGGGCCAGCCGGGAGAGCAGCCCGGTCAGCAGCATATGGCAGAGGATGGGGCTTTCCTCCTTTTTCCCGAACAGGGGGAGGAGGTCTCCGGCCCAGGGCGCGGCGGGAGGGATCCGCCAGAAGGGCATGCCCTGGGGGAGCTGGCTGCAGAAATAGTCCAGGCCCGGGCCGTCGAAGAGCAGCAGCGCATACTCCGCCCTGCCGCGCACCAGCATCCGGCGGGCAGGGCGGCAGTCCACAAGGTAGAGGCCGCTCTCCGAAAGGGGCGCGGGAATGCCGGAGGGAAAGAGGGTGAGGTGCAGGGAGCCGGACTTCAGGCGCAGGAGCCCCAGGGCACGGCGCCGGGGGGCATAGTAGGAGACGGGGCCGGTTACGGAGCCCCATTCCAGGGCGATGCGGTGGAGGAGGGAGTCCCGGACCTCCGCTTCCGGGTGGAAGGATGTCAGGTTCATCCCTGATTTGGACAGCAGGGACAGGCTGGGGGTGTAGTTTTCCTCTATGGTCATGGACGCATCCTCTCTTTCAGGCCGGATTTTGATTAAGCGCTTTTTAAGCGATATGGACTCATTATAGCTGAAGGGCCGGGGGATGGATATTGTCAAATGCTCCGAAAAAAGCGGGTTTTTATTGTGGAAAAGGATGAAAATCCCGCTTTTGTCAAGAAATATAGATAAAAGTCAAGAACTGTTAATGACATTGATTAATAGATAAGTTAATAATAGAGTCAGAAATTAATTGAGTTCGGAAAGGGGGAGCTGCATGTTAAGCGATGAGGTAAGGGGCCATCTGTGGGGCCGCCTGGTTCCTTTCTGGGAGGGGCTGCGGGACAGGGAGAACGGCGGGTTTTACGGCTGGATGGATTCGGGGCTGACGGTGGACAGGGAGGCGGATAAGGGCTGTATCCTGAACAGCCGCATCCTCTGGTTCTTCTCCAATGCGGCGATATGCCTGGCAGGGGAGGAGGGGGAGCGGGCGGCATTGTCCGGCGGCGCGGCGCTTCCCGGGGCGGGAGGCCAGCCGGCGCGGCAGAGGGCGCGGGAGCGGGAACAGGCGCAGAGCCCGCAGCGGGAGCAGGACAGAGCGGATGCCCTGAAGGAGTGCGCGGACTGGGCGTACCGATTCCTGCGGGACAGATGCGTGGACGCGGAGCGGGGCGGCGTGTACTGGTCGCTGGATTACCGGGGGCAGCCGGAGGATACCACGAAGCATACCTATAACCAGGCCTTTGCGGTGTATGCCCTGTCTTCTTATTACAGGGCGTACCGTGACAGGGAGGCCCTGGAGCTGGCGGAGCGGCTGATCGGGGTGATTGAGGGCAAGTGCTTCGATGCGCAAGGGTATAAGGAGGCGCTGGATATTGATTTTTGTCCCATTGCCAATGACAAACTCTCGGAGAACGGGGTGATGGCGGACCGCACCATGAACACGCTGCTGCATGTGCTGGAGGCGTACACGGAGTACCTGGGGGCGTGCAGGGAGGAGCAGGCTTCCGGTGTGTTTTCCCGGAGGGGCCTGGAGCCGGGAAGGCCGGGGGCCTGGCGGAGGACCGTGGAGGAGAAGCTGCGCTGGATCCTGAATCTGGTGGCGGAGCGTGTATACAATCCGGAGCTGCGCAGACAGGAGGTGTTTTTCGACCTCCACATGGAGAGCCTGATCGACCTGCATTCTTACGGACATGACATCGAGGCGGCCTGGCTGATCGACAGATGCCTGGAGGTGCTGGGGGACGAGGGGCTGACCCGGCGCATGAGCCCTATGCTGCGGAGCCTGGAGGCGGAGGTCTACGAGAGGGCATACGCCCATCATTCCCTGGCCAATGAGTGCGAGCGGGGCGTGGTGGACGAAAAAAGGGTCTGGTGGGTGCAGGCGGAGGGCGTAGTGGGATTCTACAATGCTTACCAGAAGACTTGGGAGCGCCGCTATCTGGAGGCCGCGGAGGACATCTGGGGATTCGTCAGGGCACACCTGGTGGACGAGAGGCCGAAGGGGGAGTGGTTCTGGTACACGGACGAGGCGGGGAATCCCGCCCTGGAGAAGCCCATCGTGGAGCCCTGGAAATGCCCTTACCACAACGGGCGCATGTGCATGGAGATCATGAGGCGCAGCGCCGGATGACAGGGCACAGGACGCGGACATGGCAGGAGGGATTGGCGGCTGTGCCGCGGCGCCATGGACATGTGGCATCCATGGGACGCGCAGGATGCGCATGGCATACGGAAGAGGTAAGGGGTATCGGACACAGATATGGAGAGCAGACCGGCGATAGCTGAGAATAGGAGAGATCATGAGAATACATCCTCGATATGAAACTGAACTGGCAAAGCAGCAGGAGCTGCTGGGCCGTCCCAACGAAGTGGACACATCCTTTTACAACGGCATCTATGACCGTTACAGAAACCCCGTGCTGACCAGGGAGCACATCCCGCTGTTCTGGAGATACGATCTGGACATGGACAGAAATCCACATTTCCAGGAACGGCTGGGCGTGAATGCGGTGATGAATTCCGGCGCCATTGAGCTGGACGGGAAGTTCTACCTGGTGGCCAGGGTGGAGGGGAACGACAGGAAATCCTTCTTCGCCGTGGCGGAGAGCCAGAGCCCCGTGGAGGGTTTTCGGTTCTGGGACTATCCGGTGGTGCTGCCGGACACCTGCCCGGAGGAGACCAATGTCTACGACATGCGGCTGACGAAGCACCGGGACGGCTATATCTATGGGGTCTTCTGCTCGGAGAGCAAGGACAGGTCCGTGTCCGATCTGTCCGCTGCGGTGGCGGCCGCGGGCATCGTGCGGACAAAGGATCTGAAGACCTGGGAGCGGCTGCCCAATTTGAAGACCCTGCAGTCGCCCCAGCAGAGGAACGTAGTGCTGCACCCGGAGTTCGTGGAGGGCAGGTATGCTTTCTATACCCGGCCCATGGATGACTTCATAGACACCGGCTCCGGCGGCGGAATAGGCTTCGGCCTCTGCCGGGACATCCTGCATCCGGTGATTGACGAGGAGCGCATCACAAGCAAGAGGCAGTACCACACCATAACCGAGGCCAAGAACGGCGCGGGGGCCGTGCCCATCAGGACGCCCCAGGGCTGGATCCACATCGCCCACGGCGTCCGCAATACGGCGGCGGGGCTGCGCTATGTGATATACGCCTTCGCCACGGCGCTGGACGACCCGGCCAGGGTGATCGCGGAGCCCGGCGGGCTGCTGATCGGGCCCAGGGCAGGGGAACGGGTAGGGGACGTGTCCAATGTGGTGTTCACCAATGGGGCCATCGCCCGGGAGAACGGGGAGGTGTATATCTATTACGCTTCCAGTGATACCAGGATGCATGTGGCGGCTACCACCATGGAGAAGCTCACGGACTATGTGTTCCATACGCCGGAAGACCCTCTGCGCAGCCCGGACTGCGTGGCCCTGAGGTGCGAAATGATTGAACGGAACCTGCGGCTCCTCCGGGGCTGACGGAAGGGACGGCTTTGCCGACAGCAGGCCGGACAGAGGACGTGCAGGGCTTCGGGAGCGCTCCGCGGATGCCTGCCGGGATTGGGGCATTGGAACCGGGAGCGGAGGACTGTCCGGATTTGGCACTGAGAACAGATGGTGCGTGATAAGTGTGACAGCAAAACAGATGTATTGAGAGGAGAACGATATGAGCAAATATAAAATGATCGGCCCCGCCGTACCCAATATGCCCTGGCAGGAAGGGCCGGAGTCCTTTACCGGCGCTCCCGTCTGGAGGTATTCGGAGAACCCCATCATCGGGCGCAATCCCCTGAAGAACGTGGCCAGGATCTTCAACAGTGCCGTGATGCCCTATGGGGACAGCTTCATCGGCGTGTTCCGCGGGGAACAGAATAACGGAATTCCGTATATCTATATGGGCAGGAGCAAGGATGCCATCCACTGGGATTTTGAGGAGGACAAGATTCCCTTTGTGGACGAAGAGGGAGAGCCCTTCATGCCTGTCTACGCCTATGACCCCAGGCTGGTGAAGGTGGAGGACACCTATTATATCATCTGGTGCCAGGATTTCTACGGGGCCGCCATCGGCATGGCAAAGACAAATGACTTCAAGACCTTTATCAGGATCGAGAATCCCTTCCTGCCCTTCAACCGCAATGCCGTGCTCTTTCCACGTAAGATCAACGGCAACTTCTGTCTGCTGAGCAGGCCCTCGGACAGCGGCCATACGCCCTTTGGGGACATTTTCTTGAGCGAGAGCCCGGACATGGTGTACTGGGGCAAGCACAGGCATGTGATGGGCAAGGGCAGTGAATGGTGGGAGTCCCTGAAAATCGGCGGCGGCGCGGCGCCCATTGAGACCAATGAGGGATGGCTTCTGTTCTACCACGGCGTCACAGGCACCTGCAACGGCTATGTGTACAGCATCGGCGGGGCCATCCTGGACATCGACAACCCCTCTATGGTGAAGTACCGCTGCGAGGACTTCCTGCTGACCCCGGAGCAGTGGTATGAGGAGCGCGGCTTCGTGCCCAATGTGTGCTTCCCCTGCGCCACCATCCACGACAGCGAAAGCGGCAGGATCGCCATCTACTACGGCGCGGCGGACAGCTATGTGGGGCTGGCGTTCACCAGGCTGGATGACATTATGGACTACATCAAGGAGCACAGCCGGACCACCGCGGCGGATACGGAGATTGGCAGGAGATGATTTTACAAGCCGGGTGCGGATGTGCGGATATGAAGCTTGACAGCCGTTATCTTTTGTGATATAAATTAAAAAATTGAACACAAAAGCTATGATAAGAAATAGTAAGCATCTCGGATTTTCAGAGAGAAGGCGGCCGGTGCGAGCCTTTATTGAAAAGATGCCCAACCCATCTTTGAGCTGTAAGCTGAAATGACAGTAAGCCTTGCCGGGTTCTCCCGTTACAGAGATATGGCATCAGATTTTCTCTTGTGCCAGAGAGTGCGGATTGCTCCGAATTTAGGTGGTACCGCGGACTTAAGATTAGTTCGCCCTAAGCTGATGTAATGTCGGCTTAGGGCTTTTTTTGTGTTCAAAAACAAAATACGGAGGTATCCTTTATGAAACTGGAAAAACTTGTTGGAGATCGTTTTCGGGAAAGGCCGTCAGACTGTAACATTGACAGCCATGCTCTGATGGTGCGCGGCGGCTACATGAAGTATGTAGCAAACGGTATTTTTTCATCCTACATGCCGCTGAAAAGAATTACACGGAAGATAGAGCAGATTATCCGCGAAGAAATGGACGCTATTGACGGGCAGGAAGTCCAGTTTCCTGTTGTCATGCCGGCTTCTATCTGGCAGGAATCTGGCAGATACGATAGCATTGGTAAAGAAATGGCCCGCTTCCATGACCGTAGTGGAAGTCCTCTTGTGCTCGGTATGACACATGAAGAAGCAGCCGTTCATCTTGTGCGTGATTACGGACAGAGCTATATGAAATATCCTTTTATGATATATCAGATACAGACTAAGTTCCGCGATGAAGCAAGACCGAGGGCGGGACTGATTCGCGTTCGTGAATTTACAATGAAAGATGCCTACTCTTTCCATACCAGTCAGGTAGATTTGGAAGATTATTACGACAAGTGCCATAAGGCTTATGAGCGCATCTATGCAAGAGTAGGATTGCCGGAGGTTATTTCGGTGGCTTCCGACTCCGGTATGATGGGCGGTAATATCTCCCATGAATTTATGCTGCTCACTCCTATTGGGGAAGATTCTATCGCTATCTGTACAGAATGTGATTACCGTGCGAATATGGAGGCGGCAGAGTGTATTATCCAGAACGAAAGAAGTGATGCTTCCCAGGAACTTGTTTTGGTACACACGCCGAACATTCATACCATTGAGGACGTCTGCGAGTTCCTGAACTGTGATGAAAAGACTTCCTGCAAGGCGGTTGTCTATCAGCGTAATTCGGATGACCATTATATTGTACTGTTTATCCGTGGGGATCTTGAGGTGAATGAAACCAAACTCACAAATTATTTGGGATATGACATCCATCCGGCAATCATCACCGAAGAGAGCGGACTTAAGGCCGGTTATATCGGTCCTGTTCATCTAAGCGGCGATTTCACTGTTCTGTATGACCGTTCCCTTGATGGAATGAACAATCTTTCCTGCGGTGCAGATGTTCACGAATATCACTATACCGGGCTGGATATGAAACGTGATATAGAAGGTGCGGAATACCATGATTTTGCTAAAATACAGGAAGGCGGTATCTGTCCGCATTGTGGTAAACCTGCGGTTACAGTATCCCGTGGCATTGAGGTGGGCAATATTTTTCAGCTCGGAACCAAGTATACCAAATCCATGAATATGACCTATATTGACGCTAATGGGGAAGCGCGATATCCGGTTATGGGATGTTACGGTATCGGTGTCGGCAGACTTGCCGCCTCCATCTGCGAGGCGCACCATGATGATTATGGTCCGATATGGCCTTTGGCGGTTGCGCCGTGGCAGGTACACCTCTGTGCTGTTCGTGCTGATGATGCCGAGGTTCAGGCTTATGCCAACAAGTTGTATGAAGAACTGCAAAACAAAGGTGTTGAGGTCATTTATGATGACCGCAGGGTCAGTGCCGGTGTAATGTTTTCGGATGCTGACCTTATTGGCGTACCATTCAGAATAATCGTCAGTCCCCGGAATATAAGACAAAATATCATGGAAATTGTTTCGAGAGATAAGAGTTTATCTATTAATGTTTCTATGAATTCGGTAGTAGAAGAAATAATGAAAATTTTGTCTGCGGCAAAATAAAATATATAGGATAAAATGGCAGCAAAGAAAGCAGAGATTCGAGAGGGTCCCTGCTTTTTGTGCGCAAAATTGAATTCATTGCTTGACAATGTGGCAAAGATTTTATGCAGGCAGATGGGTGGATGCATAAATTACGGGGGCGCTTGCCAGGGTTGCTTCTTCACCAATATTGTTTTACTGTTTCGCTGGATTCGCTTTCAGACAATTGAAACTTCTCCGCGATTCGCTTTATGGTCTCGGCCAAGGAGACTCCTAAATCTTTACACATCAGAATGGCACCTTTCATTTCGCTCTCTTCCCGCATCTGCTGAATCGCCAAACACATATTCACCGCTCCTTTCCCTTCGGGATATTTCAACTTGGATCCCGTAACGACATTGATTACATCCGCTGCCTGCCTTTCCATGCTCTGGAACCTTAGGTCTTCCTTCACGATATTATTCAGGGTCTGCTTATCTTTAGAATACTTGATGTACAGCATCACTTCCCGCAGGTTCGAGTGGAAATTATTGATTTCGTCATTCGACATCTCCTTTGGGGCGGTCAGGTTTACATGGTAGTCCGGCGCATGTGCTAAAATGACGCTGTCAGCGCTGGAATACATCTCTTTCAGGGAGAGTGGCGCGTCCCAGCTGTCCGAGCCGAAATATATGACAAGGGTGACCACAGGGATAAGCCGGTCTGTCTTCCAGAAGCCGCTTAGGAACTCGCCGTCTGTCGGTTCTTCTTTCTCCTGTCGGTTATCTGTCTGTCTTGACTTTGCGTCCTTCCTGGCCTGCCTGTGGGCATTGGCTGCCTTGCTGACCTGATGGGACAGATGGAGGAAATCATAGACGCCATTCTTCACCGGAAGGGCGTAATGGATTTCAGCCTGATTTTCGATTCCCATGACACAGTATGCTGTCTGGCCGTCCGTCATGGCGTACAGAAGCTTCAGCACATCCCGGTATTTCTGCTCCGGCACACCGGCACCGTTTCCTCCATATGGAACAACGATTTCAGTAGCGTCCAATTCCGTTAGCCGGGCAGGATTGATTTTCTGCTCTCCATGGTATAAAAACTGATTGAATGCATCCGCAAAGACTATGGGATTCTCTATATATTTCTTTGTAATAGTATCTACCTTTCCCATGATGAAAATTCCTTTCTTCCATGGGAAGATTCTTCCCATGGGGAGGGTTCTTTCCCATTGATAACAGTATACGCTGAAAAACGGGTTTTCTCAATAGCCTTATAAAATCTTTTCAGGATTCGGCGGAGTTTGGGCAATAAGCTTTGTTTCGCGAGACAATTATTTCACATCTTCCGCCTGATATGTTATAATATGGACTCAGCAGGGCGCTGCGGCAACTTCTGGTTCCATGTGTATCGGAGTACACGAAATCATGGTTATGGTGTTGTAGGATTTATGAATGTAGCACGCGGAAGGAGAAAAATGTTTGAACAGGATTACATCATGCGGGTCATCAAGGAGATGATAAGGGCCATCCTGAAGCTCCTCTTTTCGATAGACACAGATTCTCCCACAATGGAGCTGCTGTCCGAGAAAGAGCAGGTGGAGACCACGGAAAAGCTGCTGGAAATGGTTGATGGCGGGAAAATCAATGAAGCGGAAAATGCGTTATATGAGCTGGCGGCTGACGGAGACCGGAGCCATCTGGCGGTGGCGCTGCTGTTCTATTCTTACCTCAACGACAAGGAGGATGGCTTCCTGGAGGCGAATGGCTACAGCAGAGAGGAGATCGGGGCGGGACTGAGGGCGCTGATATCGCGTTATGGATTAAATGGCATAGCAGACGCGTTTCTGGAGGAGCTGTGAGACAAGCTCCAAAGAGGGCGCTGGGCCAGGTAGAAAAAATGCAGATTGCCTTGGGGG
>NZ_CAPDXS010000016.1:41657-50608 GCF_948601915.1 uncultured Acetatifactor sp.
GGGACGGATAGCGGATGGAGAAGCCCCAGGCGGCAGCAGCCGGAAGCGGACGAAAAGATAGCGGGCGGAGATGCCCCAGCGGCTGCGGCCGCCGGAAATCGGGCAAGAAAGCAGAAGGAGGTTTTTATGGTAAGAAGCTTTGCGACACACAAAATCAGGAACTGCGAAGAGATTTCCTCATCTCTGTGGGACTTCGTGACCCTGCCGGGCCAGGGGACGGGGGTTTCCAGGAAAGCCATGGTGCCGGAGTGCTGGGAATGCAGTCCGGACATGCGCGGCTACCGGGGCAGGGCCCAATACCAGCGGGACATCCGGTGCTTCGGAAATGTGCGGCTGGAGTTCAAGGGGGTAAGCCATACGGCGGAGGTCTATCTGGACGACAGGCTTGTGGCATCCCATTACAATGCTTATACGCCTTTTTCGGTTGACCTGAGAGACATCGGCGAGGGGGAGCACCGCCTGAAGGTGGTGGTGGACAATTCCTTTGGCGAGGCCTCCGCATTGCATGTGCCCAATGATTACCAGACCTATGGGGGAATCACCAGGCCGGTGGTGCTGGAGCGCCAGGGGGATGCTTACCTTTCCGGGATGCATGCGGACAGCATCTTCAAAGACGGCCAGTGGCATCTGAAAATCCGGGCGCAGGCAGAGAACCTGTCGGGGACGGCGTTTACAGGCAAAGTCACATTTTTCCTGGGGGAAAGGGAGCTGGCTTCGGTTCCGGTGCGGGCAGAGGGGAACGGCGGCGCATCCGTGGAGACCGGGGAGCTGCCCTGCGAGGAGGTGACGGCATGGTGCCCGGAGAATCCTGCCCTGTATCCCCTGACAGCGGTGCTGACGGACGCGCATGAGTGGGAAATCGACGACCTGATCGACCGGATAGGATTCCGCAGGGTGGAGATTGTGGGAAAGGGGATTTACCTGAACGGCAATCGGGTGCGGATCAAGGGGTTCTGCCGCCATGAGGACCATCCCCAGTTCGGGTGCGCCATCCCCTATGGGGCCATGTACCAGGATTTGATGCTCATGAAGGAGGCAGGGGCGAATTCCGTCCGCACCTCCCATTACCCCAATGACGAGCGGTTCCTGGATCTGTGCGACGAGCTGGGCATTTTGGTCTGGGAGGAGAACCATGCCAGAGGGCTGTCGGAGGAGAACATGCGCAACCCGAATTTTGAAAGGCAGTGCGAGGACTGCATCCGGGAGATGATTACGGCCCATTACAACCACCCCAGCATCTATATCTGGGGCATCCTCAACGAGTGCGCCAGCCACACGGAATACGGGAGAGAGTGCTATCGCAGGCAGTACGAGCTGATTGGACAGCTGGATTCCACCAGGCCCCGCTCCTCCGCCAGCTGCCAGTTCAAGACGGACATCTGCTTCGACCTTCCCGAGGTGGTCTCCTACAACATCTATCCCCTCTGGTACCACGACACGCCGCCCGGGGAATATCTGGACGACCTCTACGGCTGGGTGCAGGAGGAGACGGAAGGGGCGGGCAAGCCCTTCCTGATTACGGAAATCGGCGCAGGGGCAATCTACGGATACCGCACCCCCGACATGGTGAAATGGTCGGAGGAATATCAGGAAAAGGCGCTGGAGGAGCAGCTTACGGCGGTGCTTTCCAGAGAGGACATAAGCGGCGTCTATATCTGGCAGTTCTGCGACTGCAGGGTGTGCGACAGTTGGTTCAGCGGTCGGCCCCGGACCATGAACAACAAGGGAATCTGGGATGAGTACAGGCGCCCCAAGCTTTCTTTCCGGACGGTGAAGCGGATTTTTGGCGGGCTGTAAGGCAGGGAGCGAAAGGAGGCTGTCGGCAAATGAGAATTCGGCCATTTTCCCACAGCCTTCTAACCTTGCTATGGCGCGCTTCTATTTTGCCTTGCTATGAGGATATCGATGGCAGTGCATACGGCGATGTATATGATCCAATAGAGGCCAAAGGTCTTGTAGGAATGCATTGGCATGGGAACCGGCGCGATCCACCAGGAGAATCCGCCACCCTTTAACCCCATCAGGGTGTTGAAACAGAAGGCCATGGGGACGAACAGCAGAATCCATACGCCTGGCAGCAGGAAGAAGCGCTTTGCCTTCTGCTTATCCCTTGTGTCCAGGAACTGTCCCATGAGGAAGATTCCCGTGCCAATCAGCATGACGGCGAATCCCAGGCCTACGGCATAGGCCCTCTGCTGCTCAATCCAGATGACTATGGAAGAGACCAGGCCGATTGCGTTCAGGACAGTGCCAATGAGAGCGAACATCATTGCGCTGTATCTTTTTTCAGGCACCAAGGCGGGAGCGATTCCTTTCAGGAGAAAATCCGTGGTAGTCTCAAAATAATCGCTCAGGAGGATTATCTTTTCGATATCCGGAACGCTCTGTGCGCTTTCCCACTTGGAGACCGCCTGTCTGGAGACGCCGATGCTGTTCGCAAGCTCCTCCTGGGATATTCCTTTGGATTTCCTCAGCTGTTGTATTCTGTCTGCGATGTTCATAAGCGGAACCTCCGTAAATTTGATAACAGAATCATAGCACTGAAAGCGGTTGCGAAGCCACCATTTTCGGCTTTCAATCCGGCAACTGGCGGTTGCCGTCAGGCCATGACCTGTTTTCTGACGCTGCCCATATGTCCAGCGCCAGGTTGTAGATGTCGGTTATCTTCCGGTCTATTCGATAGATTTCCCGTGCGGGGCCGGCTTGTCTGGTTTCGATTCGGTTCATTTTCCGACTGAGTTCCATCATGTCCTTTTTCATGTCCTGAGTCTCACTCCGGATGCTCCGCACTTCGGATAAAAGCAGGTCGAACTTTTCGCTGTCTGTCATAAGGATACCTCCCATTGCATTGGTTACGATTATATACTGCATAACGCTGAATACTGCCTAATGCAATCATGCGATTGAACCGGTCAGCGTTATGCAGTCTGATTTTACGGCAAGTGAAATCGTTAAGCAGTATAAGTTGCTACAGTGTTTTTGTGGAGCCGCTTTGCTCCAGTTGCGGGTCTATCCAATTGTCAAGGTGTAATGGCCATTTCGCGTTCCGAAACTGTCCGGTCTCCTGCAGTCCATAAGAATCCGCTAGGCCATATAAGGTATCCATTTCTCTTGACACAGTGTATAATGGGAACGAGGGAGCGTAAACTGTAGGAAAATCGCTGATGGCTTTTGAAAATAAGATAAAATATCCTGTACAGAATAAGGCCAGTATAACATATGTTCCGTAAATACGCAAGCATTAAATCGCTTGACCTGAATAAACGGCAGCGCCGCCCATCACGCATAATACTGTGCCTGCGCGTTCCAGAGCTCCCTGTACAGCCCTTCCTGCTTTTCCAGCTCCTCATGGGTTCCGTGCTGTACGACCTTCCCCCTGTCAAATACCAGAATGTCCTCGCAGAACCTGCAGGAGGCCAGGCGGTGCGAGATGTAGATGGCCGTCTTGTGGCCCACCATCCCGTCAAAGCCCTCGAACACCTCCGTCTCCGCCTTCGGGTCCAGCGCCGCCGTGGGTTCGTCCATTATGACAAAGGGCGCGTCTTTGTAGATCGCCCGGGCAATCGCCAGCTTCTGCCGCTCCCCGCCGGAGAAGGCGACTCCACTCTCGTCATAATCCTTTCCGACGCATGTGCCCAGCCCTCCCGGGAGATTGGACAGCCTGGCTCCCAGGCCGGCCCTCTCCATGGCGACCGCCACCCTCCCCTCGTCCATCTCCGCCCCGGCCGCTATATTCTCTCCCACGGGAAAGGCAAACATCTGGAAATCCTGAAACACCACCGAGAACAGATTGCAGTACTCTCTGTAATCGTATTTCCGGATGTCGATGCCGTTCACCTTAATGCAGCCCTCCGTCACGTCGTACAGGCGGCAGAGGAGTTTTACAAAGGTGGTCTTGCCGGAGCCGTTCCTGCCGACGATGGCCAGCTTTTCTCCAATCTCCAGCTTCAGGTTGAGGTTCCTGATTACATATTCATCGGAGCCGGGATACCGGAAGGAGACATTCTCAAATGCCACGGAGAACCTGTCGTCCTGCCGTTTCTCTACAGGAATCGTCCCCTCGTATTTCCTCCTGCCAAGCCCTGTGAATTCCCTGTAATCCGCGGCGTACAGGGCCGCTGTCTTCAAGTGTCCCATCGTGACGGCGAGCCTGGCCACGGCCCCCGCGAACAGCTCCATGCTGGACGCATATGCGACCACGCTGCCGATGGTGATGATCCCCAGCCAGGCCTGCATACCGGCATAGGCATAGATCAGCAGATTGCACAGATTGAGGATGATTCTCTGCAGCACGGTCCTTCTCACATATATCGCATTCCTGCTCTTCTCGCTCCCGCAGATTCCGGCAAAGAGCCCGTCGATGTCTCTGTTCAGCATGCCTTCCAGCCCCATGGCGCGGATATCCTTCTGGGGCTCCACCCCGGACAGCAGGTCCAGATAGAAAAGCTTCTTATTATAGATGGCGGAGGCATCCAGGAAATGCCTTGTGGCCTTCTGCGTGTCCCTGAAACTGAACTTATAATTCACGAACAGCAGGCCTCCCAGCGCTGCCGCCAGCAGCAATGCGCTCCACCCGGAGCCCCAAAACCTGTATCCCGCATTCTTGGCAATGCCGAACATGGGGGACACTATGGCGGCGGCCGCGCCGATGGTCACGAGATTCTGCAGCAGATCGCACAGCTGCACCATCAGCCATCCTCCCACCCCGTAAAAGGAATTCTGGAACGCCCGGAACCGGATGTCCTGGGCGTGCGCATCCTCCAGATATTCGTAATCCATGGTCAGCGCCTTCCGGTTCAGCTCCCGGCTGCCGAACTCCTTGGGATAATTCTCCAGCTTCTTCCGGAAGCTCTCCCCCAGCCTGGCGGTTATCACGCCCAGGATCAGCTTCCCGCCCACGGCGGCAAGAATCATGCCCATGACCCTTCTCATATCAGAGCCGGCCAGCGCCGCATCGGTAATAAGGCCGATCAGCAGCACCAGAATATACGGGGTGACCGCCTCCAGAACCGCGTGGGCGATTCCTATGTAAAAGGTTTTCTTCTCCTGCCGGTACACCGCTTTCAGGAGGAACCACAGATTTTCCAGATCCTTTCGTTTCATTTTCCGTTCTCCTTATAGAACCTGCTCTGCATCTCAAACAGCTCGGCATAGCGCCCGCCCTTTTTCAGCAGCTCCTCATGGGTGCCCTCCTCGACAATCCCCGCTCCCTCCAGCAGCACAATCCTGTCGCAGAACCGCGTGCTGGACAGCCGGTGGGATATGAAGATTACAGTGCGCCCCCGGGCCGCCTCGCCATAGCGCAGATACAGCTCATGCTCCGCTATTGGGTCCAATGCGGCGGTGGGCTCGTCCAGGATCAGCAGCGGCGCTTTTCTGTAGAGGGCCCTCGCGAATAGCAGCTTCTGCTTCTCGCCCCCGGAGAAATCCGTTGCGTCCCCGTACACTTCCCGTACCACCCTCGTCCTCCCCCTGTTCGGCAGACTCTCGTAGCGCCCGCCGAACCCGGACCATTCCAGGGCAAGCTCCAGCTCCTCCCGGTTCGCCTCCTCCGCCGGAGCGGCCGTCAGGTTCTCGTCCAGGGTCAGCGGGAACAGCATGGAATCCTGGAACAGCGCGGAGATGAGGCTCCTGTATTCTTCCGGGTCATAGTCGCTCTGCTCTGTGCCGTTGATATAGATTGCTCCCTCCACAGGTTTATAAAAGCCGCAGAGGAGCTTCACCAACGTGGTCTTCCCCGCGCCGTTTAAGCCGATGAGCGCCAGCTTCTCATTGGAATGTATGGTCAGGTTGATGTCATACAGGATGTCCGTCTCCGCCCCGGGATACCGAAACGACACATGCCGGAATTCCACCTCCACTCCCCTCGCCCTGTCCGGATTCCTGCATTCTCTGCGCTCCGCCTCCGGGAGATCTAGGAGCTTTCGGAGATAGGAGAGAAAGGAGTTGATGGCATTCAACCCCTGCACCTTCCGAATCAGCTCCGAGAAATTGGCGGAAAACGTCCGCACCAGGCCCACGGAGAAGACAAACTGTGCGACGCTCTGCTGACCTAGCGTCAGCAACCAGGCGAGATAGCCATACGAGGCCAGCTCTGTCAGGAACCCCAGCCCCAGTTCCTGCACCCGGCGGATGAAATACTGTGTGTGTATGCGGCCGTAGATGCGGTCCATGCCCAGGATGGCCTGGTCGTATTTCTCCATGAACCAGTCCTGCATCTGGTAGATACGGATATCCTTGCCGTCGCTGCGCTCCATGGCGTGGCGGTTGATGTACGCGATCTCCTTCGTGTGCCTGCCCAGCTTCTCGTGGTTTCTCCCGTGTACCCTTTCCACCCTCTTCAACAGGAAAATGTTGATTCCTATGGTCAGGATGTGCATCGCCGCCAGCCCCGGATTCACCAGGCACAGGAGGACGCCGTACAGCAGAGAGCTCAGGAAGGAGGCAATCAAAACGGGCATGGAGGTGACCGAATTGCGGATGGCGAACTCGTTTCTGAGGACATTCCAGATATTTCCCACCAGCTTCTGGGTCTCCTGTCTCTCCAGAAGCTCATAGTCAATCTTCATCGTCTTACGGAAGGCCAGTTTGTCGTAATACAGGGTCAGCGACATGCCGTTCCGATAGAGATACTGCTGCATGCTGGAGTTCACCACGCTGCACGCCAGGATGGCCGCGGCCACCGCAATCACGCTCGTCAGCAGGGCGGCCAGCGATACCTTCCCCTGTAGCTGCGAGACGATCAGGGACGGCAGCCATATCCCCAGAAAGGTCGCGGTCATGCCGGGAACCACAGCCAGAAACTGGAAATAGCACACCCATTTGTTCCACTGCTTCGCGCTTTTCAGATGAAAAAACAGATTGGAGGCCAGGGTGTAGCCCGCGGGCTCCCTGCGGCCCCCAGGACATCCCTGTTTTGCGTGTCCTGTTTGGCCTGTCTGTCCTGCCTGTTCCGTCTGCCCTGCCTGTCCCCTGCGTCTCATATATCTCCTCTTTCTCCCGCATCAAATGCCCACAATCCAGCCGCAGTCCACGCCAACAGTACAGCCGGATTTCACGTCCCCGCGGCATTTTATACTCGTGCTCAGAAACATTTGCCAATGTAAATGTATAACAAGGTCACTGTTGTGACAGTGACCTTAAGACCGCCATCTGTAATCTTGCCGTAAGCGATTTGGTTAATTCTGGCGGTCTTGAGTATACGTAAATATAGCACAGGATTTCCCGAAAAAAACAATTTCGCACGAATGGTATCCCCACACGCACGAATTGCATTTTTTCCGTATTTTTTCTGAGTTTTCCCTGCGCCGCGCAGTCACCCTTCCACCAGCGGCAGCATCACCTCCGTCGCGAACACACCCTCCTCATCCTGCCGGTTGAGAAAGCCGCCGTATTTCGACACGATCCGGTCAATGCGGACGAGACCGAAGCCGTGCACCCCTGCATGCCCCCCGGACTTGGTGGTGAGATATTGCAGTCCGCTCCTCCTGGCCCTCCCGCTCATGGAATTCGTGACCGCGATATAGAGCTGCTTTTTCACGATGTCGATATAAATCTGGATGAACGGCTCCTCCCCGTCCCCCATCTGCAGGCAGGCCTCCAGGGCATTGTCCAGGAGATTGCCGATCAGCGCAGACAGATCTATCCCCGAGAACGGAACGTCCTGGGGGACCACCGCCGTCGCGTCCACCTGGATTCCCTTCTCCCGGATTATGGTCAGCTTGCTGTTCAAGATGGCGTCCACCATCACATTCCCGGTCTTTATCACCGTGTCAACCGTGGTCAGGTCGTCGTTCAGCATGTCCAGATACCGCAGCGCATCCCCGTAATCCCCAAGCTCCATATGGGCCTTCAGCACCTGGATATGGTTGTGGTAATCATGCCTCCAGCCCCGCATCTTGCGGTACATGGTCTCCACCTCCGCGTAATGCCTGTCCACCAGCTCATTCTGAAACCGGCTTATCCTTCTGTCCACATACCGCGGCATCCAGAAGATCCACAGAAGAACATTGATCAAAAGAACCGCCCCGACAATCACATATGGCACCAGATTCATTCCGCGCACTCCCCGCCTTCGCATCTATCTGCTTTTATAGTACCTCAGGAATTCCAGCTGTACCTGTTTGACCCGCGTTCTCGAGACCGCGAGCCTCTCGCCGTTGTCCAGGATCAGCTCCGCATTCCGGATGGCCGAGACAAACCGCAGATTCACCAGATACGCCCTGTGGCACCTTACTATCTCGGGAATTCCGTTCACCCGCTTCTCGATCTCCCCCAGGGATTCCCTCAGCGGGAACGCCCCGTCCCATGTGTGCATCACGCTGCCGTGCCCTGCGGCCTCCACGTACAGAATGCTGCCTGTCTGCACCCGCCTCACCTCGTCCGCTCCGTTCAGCACAAGGCTCTCCCCTTCCTCCCGCTTCGCCTCCGCCATCCGGTCCAGCGCCTGGAACAGCCTTTCCTTGTCCACCGGCTTCATCAGATAGTGAAGCGCCGACACATCGTATCCGCGCTGCATGTATTCGTCGTACCCGGTGACGAACAGAATGGGAACCTCCCTGTCCTCCAGGCGTACTTTTTCGGCCAGCCCCAGGCCGTTCATCCCGCCCATCTCGATGTCAAGGATCAGGAGACGATAATCCTTCCCGTCCTCCCAGGCGAAGAGGAAACTCTCGCTGCTGGGAAAACAGCTGAATTCCACCAGTTCCCTTCTCGCCTCAGCCCATTCCCCTATATATTTTACGATGATTTCCTGTTCTTTCGCTTCGTCCTCTACGATGGCTATTTTCATCCCGTCCGCATCCTTTATCGCTTCTGCCTTGATGACGCTATACTATAATTTCGTGCGCTTCAGCGCACATGGAATCAGAAGTTGACACAACGTCCTTTTGTGTCGATATTGTACCAAGCCACTTACGTGGCAGCAAGTTCTAAAAATATTTTCTCCTAAA
>NZ_CAPDXS010000017.1:0-46006 GCF_948601915.1 uncultured Acetatifactor sp.
GCAGCGGTGGGGGCAGTTGTGAAGGACAGGCATGCGAGGCAGCGGTGGGGGCAGTTGTGAAGGACAGGCATGCAAGGCAGCGGTGGGGGCAGTTGTGAGGGGGCAGCTGTACAAGGCAGCGGAGGAGTTGTGAGGGATAGCCGTACAAGGCAGCGGAGGAGTTGTGAGGGATAGCCATGCAAGGCGGTGGTTGAAAGAGGCTGAATGCAGGCGACAGACCCAGAGAACACACAGCCCATTGCGGAAGACGCGGCATATGCCCCGGAGGAAACCGGAAATGGATACAGAGAAAAAAGAGGGAGAAAGGAAATGCCCATGATCGTATACAGATGCGAGGACACCCTGGAGAGCGTCTTCACGGCAATCTACCAGGCGTATGAGGAGAAGCGGAATCACGATGACACAATCCTCAGCCTCACGGACGATCCCCTGCTGTTTGCGGAGGACATCCCCGTGACGGCGGACGAGGAGAAGACCCGCAAAGTCATGCGGACTCTGGAGCGGCGCTTCGGCAGGGAGGATTGTGAACGGCTGGCCATGGCGCTGGCCTCGGAGGACGAGGGGAAAGCGCAGGCGATTTACCGCACCGTGGTACAGGGGCTGCGGGGGAGGTGCCGCCCGGGGCATCTCTTCGACAATCTGGCGGACGTTTGGGTGCACAGGGCCTTCGCGCTGGCCCGGGGCGTGTCCACGGAGGTGGGCCACCAATTGCAGTTTCTAAGGTTCCAGGAACTGGAAAACGGCATGCTGTTCTCCAGGATAGGGCCGAAGAATGACGTGGTCGTCTTCGTTATGCCCCATTTCGCCGACAGGCTGCCCATAGAGAACTTCGTCATCTATGACGAGAAGCGGAATCTGTTCGGGATACATCCGGCCGGGAAGCCCTGGTATCTGCTTCGGGGGGAGGAAGCGGACAGGCCGCAGAACCTTCGCTACTCGGACAGGGAACGGGAGTATCAGGAGCTTTTCCGGCAGTTCTGCCATACCATAACCGTAGAGGGACGGGAGAACCGGAAGCTCCAGAGAGGCATGCTGCCTTTGCGGTTCCGGGAATATATGGTGGAGTTCCAGTGACAAAATGCAAAAGGGCTCCCCGCGTCAGATAGATTCGGTGCTATCTGAGCGGGGAGTTTTGTGCTATACTTATAAACGTATACTTTTACCGCTTTCTGCCTGGTATTGCAGAAGCGTCCAATTGTTATACAGTTTATATATGTAGCGATTAAATCTTGCCAAAACCGGATAAACGGCATGACCGGCTGTGCTATGTGGCTGGCAAGAATTATACTGCATAACGCTGAATGCTGTCTAATGTAATCATGCGATTGAACCAGTCAGCGTTATGCAGTCTGGTTTCACGGCAAGTGAAAGCGTTAAGCAGTATAAATGCCGTTTATATAGTTCGATAAATATTGTCAGCCATGTGCATATGTTCGCAAGAGGTCAGGTTTGCGGTCGATTCATGCGGCTTTCCGTTCGTGAGTCGGGTGACATGGCAGATTTTAGGAATTGTCAAAAATAATTTTTTGACAATTCCTTAGTGACGCGAGTAGGTATTATTGGGAGAAGCAAGGACACATACAGGGGGCAGGGCGATGGGAGAGGAAAGGGCAGGAAAAATGGAAGATATAAGTGTGGTCGAAAGAGGGCCGGATCTGATCGGACAGGAGGCTCTGACCTGGGAGGGAGACTTGCCCCAAGAGCCGGATATGACGAAAGAGACAGGTTCGCCCCAAGAGCCGGATATGACGAAAGAGGCAGGTTTGCCCCAAGAGCCGGATATGACGAAAGAGACAGGTTCGCCCCAAGAGCCGTACATGACGAAAGAGTCGGCCTTACCCGAAGGAGCGGAACCCCTGGAGGAGGTGCGCGTATCCGTGCGCAGGCTGGTGGAATTCATCCTGCGCCACGGGGACATCGACAACCGCCGCCACGTATCGCCGGATAACGCCATGCAGGAGGGCGGCCGCGTCCACCGCATGATCCAGCGCAGGATGGGCGCGGAATACCAGGCCGAGGTGCCGCTGAAGATGACATTTCCCGCCGATGGCTACATGCTCAGCGTGGAGGGGCGGGCGGACGGCATCATCCATAAGGACGGCAAGGTCACCGTCGACGAGATTAAGGGGACCTACCGAGACATCGCCAGGCTGAAGGCCCCCCTGCCGCTGCACATGGCCCAGGCCAAGTGCTACGCCTATCTGTACGGTTCGCGCCAGGGGCTGGAGAGGGTGGGCGTGCGCCTGACCTATTGCCACATGCCCTCCGGGGAGATTCGATATTTCCACGAGGAGTACGGATTTGACAGCCTGACGGAATGGTTCGATGGACTGCTTGCCGCCTACCGGAAATGGTCGGACTATTCCTGGAAGTGGCGGGGCATCCGCGGGGATTCCATCCGGGGGCTGGAGTTCCCCTTCCCCTACAGGGAGGGGCAGAGGGAACTGGCGTCCCATGTGTACAGGACGATTTATCATAAGAAGAAACTCTTCCTGGAAGCCCCCACGGGAGTGGGCAAGACCATCTCCACCGTCTACCCGGCCGTCCAGGCCATGGGGCAGGGGATGGGGGAGAAGCTCTTCTACCTGACTGCCAAGACCATCACCAGGACAGTGGCGGAGGAGGCCATAGACATCCTGCGGGGCAAGGGGCTGCGGCTGAAGAGCGTCATCCTCACCGCCAAGGAGAAGATTTGCTTCATGGAGGAGACCGAGTGCAACCCGGACTTCTGCCCCTACGCAAAGGGACATTACGACAGGGTGAACGATGCCGTGTTCGACATGCTGAACCGGGAGGAGCGCTTCGACAGAGGGACCATCGAGGCCTATGCAGCCAGGCACATGGTCTGTCCCTTTGAGATGTGCCTGGACGCCAGCCTCTTCGCCGATGCCGTCATCTGCGACTACAATTACCTCTTCGACCCCCATGTGTACCTGAAGCGCTTCTTCGGGGAGGGTGCGGCAGGGAACTACATCTTCCTGATCGACGAGGCCCACAATCTGTTGGAGCGGGGCAGGGAGATGTACAGCGCCGTCCTGTACAAGGAGGCGTTCCTGGAGCTGTCCAGGGAATTAAAAAAGACACTTGCGTCACAAAAGGACAGGAAGCGGAAAAGGGGCAAAAACACGGAGGTTTCCGGCCAGATGGACTTAAATATGACACTTGTTTCGACAGATGTGTCATATATTTTGGACGGTTTGGAAGGAGGGGGATGTGCCGAAGCCTCCGGCGACGATTCTGGCCTGCCGGAGACCGCCTGCGGGGATGGTGCCTATGGGAATCCGGGCGGGGGCTGTGGGGCCAGGAGCGTCCTGGCCAGGCAGGGATACGGCGAGAAGCTGGTGCACCATCTGGAGAAATGCAACCGGGAGCTCCTGGCCCTGAAGCGCCGGTGCGAGGACTATTGCGTGGTGGAGAGCATAGAGGCGTTCACGGAGAGCCTGATGCGGCTCCGCACCGTCCTGGAGGACTATCTGTCAGAGCAGGAGGAGGGGGAGCTGCCCGTCCGGGAGCGGCTGCTGGAATTCTACTTCGCGGTGAGCCATTTCTTTACCGTCTACGACCTGCTGGACGAGAATTATGTGAAGTACACCCAGCTATGCGATGACGGCAGCTTCTTCCTGA
The DNA here is from genome assembly GCF_948601915.1 of uncultured Acetatifactor sp. NCBI lineage: Bacteria > Bacillati > Bacillota > Clostridia > Lachnospirales > Lachnospiraceae > Acetatifactor > uncultured Acetatifactor sp. Next base: position 3,625 of record NZ_CAPDXS010000017.1, read on the forward strand.
AGCTTTTGTGCGTGAACCCGGGCGGGAACCTGAGAAGCTGCATGCGGCGGGGGCGCAGCACGATCCTGTTCTCCGCCACCCTGCTGCCCATCCAGTACTACAAGAAGCTGCTGGGCGGGGAGCCGGAGGACTATGAGGTCTACGCCAGGTCCGTATTCCAGCCGGACAGGCGGGGGCTGTTCATCGCAGCCGATGTGACCAGCAAGTACACCAGGCGCTCCGAGGAGGAATATGAGTGCATCGCCCGCTACATCGAGGAAATCGTCAAGAACCGCCATGGCAACTACATGGTCTTCTGCCCCTCCTACGCTTTCCTGCGGATTGTCCACGGGAAGTATGTGGATAACTTCGGGGGAGAGGGCAGGGAGTGCATCCTCCAGAGCGAGTCCATGAGCGAGGAGGACAGGGAGGCCTTCCTGGACCGCTTCCGCGCCGCACCAGGCGCATCTTCGGAGATTACTCCAGGCGCATCTCCAGGGGTTGTCCCAGGCACATCTCCAGGGGTTGCCCCAGGTGCATCTCCGGAGGTTGCTCCTAACGCATCTCCAGGGGTTGCTCCAGGCGCATCTCCGGAGGTTGCTCCTAACGCATCTCCAGAGGTTGCCCCAGGTGCATTTCCGGAGGTTGCCCCTAACGCATCCACAGGGGTTGCCCCAGGCGGTGCGGAGGAAGGCCCCGACCGCGTCCTCATAGGCTTCTGCGTGCTGGGCGGGATATTCGCCGAGGGCATCGACCTAAAGCGCGACAGCCTGATCGGGGCCATCATCATAGGCACCGGCCTGCCCCAGGTCTCCCAGGAGAAGGAGATCCTGAAGTCATGCTTCGATGCCGGGACGGAGAACGGCTTCGACTATGCCTACCGGTATCCCGGCATGAACAAGGTGCTGCAGGCTGCCGGGCGGGTCATCCGCACCGCGGAGGACGTGGGCATCATCGCCCTGCTGGACGAGCGCTTCCTTGCGCCCGCCTACCGTAGGCTCTTCCCCAGGGAGTGGGAGCGGTTCGAGACCGTGACGGTCAATGAGGTCGCGAAGCGGGTGGAGCGCTTCTGGAACGAGTGGCTGTGAGGGCTCGTGGCATCCGCAGTATCCGGCCCGGGGCCTGTGGAGGGAGGAGCGCCGCCAGAGGGGAAATGTGGAAATGACATGCAGTGTATCAAAAATGACAGATGTGTAAATGTGGATAACTCTGTGGATTTTGTGGATTTTTTGGGGATGGGCCTTCCATAAAATGACATTCGGATCAAGTTATCCACAAAAAGGCCTCGAAAAAGCCGGAAAACAGAACTGAACCGGTCAATGAAAAGCCGATGAAAAAAGTTGGCGGAAAACGAAAAAATAGTGTTGACATATGATATTATATGGCGTATAGTATAGGCATCAGCTAATATTATACGCCATATAATATTGCATGGCGGTATAGTGTTACGGAAGGTAAGGAGCGGATCGAATGGTATTTAACACAGGCGCAGCGCTTTTGGATGCCATCGTGCTGGCCGTTGTGTCCAAGGAGCCGGAGGGGACCTACGGGTACAAGATCACCCAGGAGGTCAGGCAGGTTATCGAGCTGTCGGAATCCACGCTTTATCCTGTGCTGCGGAGGCTGCAGAAGGATGAATGCCTGGAAATCTATGACATGGAATGCGCGGGCAGGAACAGGCGCTATTATAAGGTAACCAGCAGGGGCTGGGCGCAGCTGCATCTGTACGAGAGCGAATGGCGGAGGTATGCTGACAAAATTACGGGATTATTTGAGGGAAGGATAGGACTATGAACAGAGCAGATTTTATGAAACAACTGGAAAGCCTGCTCACGGGCATCGCACCCACGGAGCGGGAGGAGGCGATTCAGTATTACAATGACTACTTCGATGACGCCGGGGCGGAGAACGAGCAGGAGGTCATAGAGGCGCTGGGCAACCCGGCCCGGGTGGCGGAGAACATCAAGCGCGACCTCCTGGACAGCGGCTATGGGAAGAAGCCCGCGGGCAAGGCAAAGGCCTCCGACCGGGCGCTGATGGAGTACGGCCAGAGCGAGCCGGGCGGGGAAGCGGACGCCGGGGAGGAGGCGGATGCCGGACGCACGGCCGCCGCCGGTGACGGCCGCGGGAAATTCGCCGCGGGCCGGGAGGACAGGGCTGCCGGGGAGCCCGCCGGAGCTGCCCGGGACGGCGGAGGCGGCCCGGGCGGCGCACAGGCCCGGACAGAGTCCAATGGGGCTGGCTGGAACCCCTTTGAGGGATACGGGCGGAGCGCCGAAAGCGCCCCGCCGGAGGAGGACGCCTACAGGTGGAGCCATGACACTGCCGGGTGGTTCGGGGAGAAGCCTGAAAAGGAGAGGAAGGAAGCCATGCCCGCCTGGGCCATCGCCCTGCTGATTACAGTGCTGGTATTCGGATTCCCGGTGTACGGCGGCGTGTTCATGGGGATTTTAGGGCTGCTGCTGGGGTGGTTCGGCACCATGCTTGGCCTCGGCGTGGGCGCGCTTGCCCTGCTGATCCTATTCCTGGTGCTGGTGGTGGTAGGCATCCTCTGCCTGATCATCAATCCATGGGTGGGGATAGCCCTGGTGGGGGCGGGCCTGCTGGTGGGGTGTTTCGGCATACTGCTGATGATGCTGACTGTGGCCATGGCAGGAATCGTCACGCCCGCCATCTTCCGGGGGATTTTTGGCTTGTTCGGCTTTGTGAAGCGCAAATGCCTGGCGCTGGCCGGCAGATAGGATGGAGTCGCGGGAGCTGAGGCTGGCGGCAGCCGCGGCGGAAAGGACTGGATATAATAATGAAGAGATTCATGAAAGGCTGTGCGATCACAGCATTGATATTTTGGGTAACAGGGATGGTGCTGGCGGTGGTGGGCGGCAGGATTGCAGGGGACATGGCCATCGCCCGGGCAGTGGAGCAGGCCACGAAGGGAAAGGTGCGGATAGATTCCGACAGCGTCAGGAGCTGGGGCAGGCATGGCCTGGGAGGCTGGATCCTGGATATGATGGACCTGCACTTTGACGGCTCGACCGACACCATAGACGAAGTCGCGGACAGTGCCATGGACTACAGCTATGATGAAGGCCGATACGACGACATGGATTGGCCTGAAGATGACCACGAGGTAGAGTTTTCCAGCGATAAGCATGTCTTCAATGGAGATGTGGAGAGGTTCTGCCCCGGGAAGGACATCAGGAACCTGGACATCGACATAGGAGGCTGCTGGCTCCAGACAGCGGATTCCCCGGACGGGAACCTGTACCTGGAGGCGGAGGATGCCTATAAGTTCCAGGGCTATGTGGACGGCGATACCCTGTATGTGAAATCCACCAGCAAGCTGCCCTCGGACGCGTGGGACTGCCGGATCACCCTGTATCTGCCCAGGGACTATCGGTTCCATGAGGTAGAGATGGAGCTGGGGGCCGGGGAGATGGACTTCGGGACGCTGTACGCCGACAGCGCGTCGCTGGAGGTGGGCGCGGGCCAGATCACCGTGTACGACAGGGCGGAGGTTTCGAATCTGGAGGTCAGCGTGGGAGTGGGCAGCATCGACCTGGGCACCCTGGAGGCAGATGAGCTGGAAGTGGAGGTAGGCATGGGGGCGTTCGTGGTGACCGAGGCGGATATCAGGCGCGGCGCCGATGTGAACTGCTCCATGGGCAGCGTGGACATGACGGTGCGGGGCCGGGAGAGCGACTTCAACTATGAGCTGGAATGCGCCATGGGCGCCATCAACCTGGGGGAATGGGAGTATGCGGGCCTTGGCCAGGAGAAGAAGATCGACAACGGCGCGTCCAGGGAGGTAAAGCTGGAATGTTCCATGGGATACATCGACATGCGGTTCATGGAGTGAAGATAAAAAAGTTTGCAAAAAAGCCTGCAGAGCGGATATGCCTCTCTGCAGGCTTTTTCGAGGGTTCGTTCAGCACTCAGATTTCCACGGACAGCCCGGACTTCCGCAGCGCCGGCCGCAGGGCCAGATAGAAGACGGAGGCCGCGATTACCGCCACGACGGCGTTGACCCCTGTGGTCAGGGTGGCGATCTTCGCCAGCGCCGACGCGATGTCCTGGGGCACGCCCAGCAGGTATGATTTATAGAAATACCCCACCAGAGGGTCGGCCACCATATTGAAGGCCATGCCGCAGAAGGCGGCGGCAACCGTGGCCATGGCCACCTTCCTGCCGTCCCGGGCCTGGTTCAGATGACAGATTCCGTGTGCCACCAGCCCTACGATCAGCCCGATGCACAGCTTCAGGAAGAAGGTCTTGGGCGCACTGGTCACATAGGAGGTGGTCAGGTCGGCGATGGTCATGCCCACCGCCCCGGCCAGGCCGCCCCAGTAGCCGCCCAGCAGCAGGGCCGCCAGCACGCAGAACACATTGCCGAAATGGAAGGCGGTCTTCTCGGGCCCTACGGGGATGTCGATTTTGAAGAAGGCGAAGCCGATGTAGCAAAGGGCCGCCAGCAGCCCCGCCTGGGCAAGGCGCTTTACGTCCGCCTGCCGGGCCCTGCGTCTGCCGATGGCCGCATTGTAGATTCCCCTGGCCGTCAGCAGGATGGCGAAGAATACAAGCGTCAGGCCGTAGGAATAGGGACGCTCCAGCGACAGCTTCTCGGCGGAGAGCTGCTCTGACTGGGCGGTGAGGGCCTCTAAGTCCCCTTCCTGCGTCCCCTCCTTTACGGCGCCGATCTGGGCCTTGACCTCGGAGAGCTGCGCGCCTGTGACGGTGGATTCCTGGTAGCTGGTGTTGTAGGCGTATACGGAAAAGAGGATGCCCGCGATCAATAGGACGGCCCCGATCATCAGCAGGCCGTAGCTTTTCTGCTTCTCTGCTTTTCCCGATTCTTTTTCCTTTTTCCTGTTCATCTCATTTATCTCCTTATGACTTATATTTGTGTGGCCTCACTGTGTCAATGACAGTGTAGCGGAAAAGTGGACTGTATGAAAGAGCCAGAACAGGACTTTTTTACCAGACCAGTCTGCACCTATCAAAGACCCTGCCATCTGTTTTACAGGATTCCCTGAATCGGGGATGACAAACGGAAAGAAGGATGGTACGATGAAGGTATTTTCGTCCCGGTTCGGAAGGCAGGGACAGGAGGAGGGCACAGATGGGACTTACACTAGATAAGAAGGTTATGGAACGATTTGAAGAGAAGCTGCGGGAGGAGGAGAAGAGCAAAGCCACCCTGGAGAAGTACATGCGGGACGCCAGGGCCTTCGCGGCCTTCCTGGGGGACGCCCCGGTGACCAAGGAGGCGGCCATCCGCTACAAGGAGCATCTGTCAAAGCGGTACGCGGTGTCCAGCGCCAATTCCATGCTGGCGGCGGTGAACAGCCTGCTGCGGTTCCTGCAGCGCGGGGACTGCACGGTGCGTACCTTCCGGGTGCAGAAGGCAGTGTTCCGGTCTGGAGAGCTGGAGCTGACGAAGGCGGAGTACGTGCGCCTGGTTGAGGCGGCCAGGAGCCGCGGGGACAGGCGGCTGTGCCTGGTGATGCAGACCATCTGCGCCACGGGCATCCGGATCAGCGAGCTGTCCTACATCACCGTGTCCTCCCTCCACAGCAGACGGGCGGCGGTGTCCCTGAAGGGGAAGACCCGGACGGTAATCCTGCCGCTGGACTTGTGCCGGGAGCTGAAGCGGTACGTGCGGGAGGCAGGAATCACGGCGGGAAGCGTCTTCGTGACCCGCGGCGGCAGGCCCATGGACCGCAGCAACATCCTCCACGCCATGAAAGCCCTATGCCAGGAGGCCGGGGTGGAGGAGGGGAAGGTGTTCCCACACAACCTGCGGCACCTCTTCGCGGTGACCTATTATTAATGTAGAGAAAGACATCTGCCACCTGGCCGACCTGCTGGGACACTCCAATGTGAACACCACCAGGATCTATACCCTCATTAGCTGCGAGATGCAGGAGCGGCGCCTGGAAGGGCTGGGGCTGGTGCTGGCCGACAAAAATACCGCATAATCGACATTATGCGGTAAATCCAAAAAATAACCTCTCCATCCTTGCACCATTATACTCTTGCGGATATGAAAATTCAATATCCAGAGGGAAATTTTCTGAAAAGTATTTTTCCCGGCGCAACCTTTCCCACAGCCATATGATATGTATGGCTGTTTTTCTGTTGTCAGTAACCTTACTATAACAGATGCGAAGTCAAAAGATGCGTCTAAACTTTTGCCTAAAACAGGTTTTCGCTTTCTTTTTATGCTTTTTTGATGCCAGACTACCACGTAATGTCGATTATGAGGTAACGAACAGAAGGGACGGCACAGAGGAACTTTTACATGAGGCGCAGACACAGAGAGCCCCCATGGGGGCGGGCAGCGGTATCCGTCACGGAGATAGAGATATTCGACCTGGACGCCATGGAGCTGTCGGAGCTGGACGCCCAGGGACGCGAACCGGCAGACCGGCCCTGGATTCCCACGGTGCAAGAGCTGGAAGAGGAGCTTGCGAAAGCGCGGTACAGGAGCCGTTACGGCAAAGTCCTGCGGAATACCGCATTCTCCCTTCTGGTGGTGGCCGCGGCCGCGGTGCTGATAGCCGTGCTGTTGTTGCCGGTCCTGAAGATAGACGGAACTTCCATGACACAGACCCTGCAGGACGGGGACATCGTGGTGGCGCTGTCCAATTCCAGCTTCAAGACCGGGGACGTCATCGCTTTCTACTATAACAACAGGATCCTCATCAAGCGGGTCATAGCCTCGGCGGGGAACTGGGTGGACATAGACGGGGATGGCAATGTATATGTCAACGGGGAGTCCCTGGAGGAACCCTACATCGCCGAGAAGGCGCTGGGGAAGTGCGACATCGAGCTGCCCTGCCAGGTGCCGGACGGGAAATGCTTCGTCATGGGCGACCACAGGGCTACCAGCGTGGACAGCCGGAGCAGCGCCGTGGGGTGCATAAGCGACAGCGGCGTGGTAGGGCGGATAGTGTTCCGGATATGGCCGCTGGACGGATTAGGGCTGATAAACTAACCAATGGAGTTTAGATATAAGGAAGGAGAGGCACGATGGAATCTTTAAAGAGACAGGCTGCAAGAATTTTGCGGGAGCAGAAGAAATATAAGCTTTGGCTGGTATCGTTCCTGTGCCTGGCCGTGCTGGTCACGGCGGGGACAGTAGCGGCGCTCACCATGAGCGGCCAGGCGCTGAACCGCAAAGAGAAGGTGCTCACCTGCAAGCTGGAGGTGCACCGGCATACCGAGCAGTGCCGGGACAGCGAAGGGGAGCTGACCTGCGGGCAGGCAGACTATGCCGTCCATGTCCACAACGACGACTGCTACGGGGAGGACGGCGCGCTGGTGTGCGCGCTGCCGGAGAAGGAGCCCCATGTGCATGACGCCGCATGCTTCGAAGAGCAGAAGACGCTTGTCTGCACCCAGGAGGAATCCGCGGGGCACCAGCACGGCCCGGAGTGCTACACAAAAGTGAAGGGCGAGCTGACCTGCGGCCAGGAGACTGCGGGGCACCAGCACGGCCCGGAGTGCTATACAAGGGTGCAGGGCGAGCTGACCTGCGGCCTGGACGGCGCGGGACACCAGCATGGCCCGGAGTGCTATATAAGGGTGCAGGGCGAGCTGACCTGTACCGATACGGAAGAGGGCCACGAACATACAGACGAGTGCTACGCCTGGAGTGAGGAGCTGGCCTGCGGCCAGACGGAAGAGGCCCATGTCCACACGGAACAGTGCTACGCCTGGAGCGAGGAGCTGACCTGTGGCCAGACGGAAGGCGCCCATGTCCATACGGACGAGTGCCATGCCTGGAGCGAGGAGCTGACCTGCCAGATTCCTGAGGGAGAGGGCGCCCATACCCATACAGACAAGTGCTATGAGACCGAGACCGTCACCATATGCGGAGAGCTGGAGCTGCATACCCATGACAAGGCAAGCTGCTACGACAAGGACGGCAACCTGATCTGCGGCGAGACAGAGCTGCTGGAGCATGTACACGGGGAAGGCTGCTTCGAGATTATAGAGCCTGGTGAGGAAGCGCCGGAGACCGCGGAATCCGAGGAAGCCTCTGAAAATAAGGAAGCGTCCGGCGAGGCGCAGGAATCCACCGAAGCACTGGAGTCCGAGGAGGAAGACGGCGACGCAGAGCCGGAGGACGGCGAAACATCCGAGGAGACGGAAGCTGACGGAGAGCTGCAGGGCGTCGCTGATGTCCTGACCGCAGAGGGGAGCGACTACACCGTCACTGCCGCCTATGGCGAGGACGCCGGGATTCCGGAGGGCGCGCGGCTGAGCGTCCGGGAGATTCTGCAGGGAACCGAGGAGTACGACAGCTATTACCGACAGATGCTGGCGGCCATGGCCGGAGAAAGCGATGAGGCATCCGCGGAAGAGGGAACGGGCGCAGCCCGGGAAGACGCGGACACGGAGGATGAGATAGAGGTTTCCTTCGCCAGGTTCTTCGACATCGCCTTCATGGTAGACGGCGAGAAGATAGAGCCCGTGCCCGGAGCGGCCGTGGACATCCGCATCAGCTATAAGGACGCGGTGGAGCTCGGCGAGGATGCCACGGCATCGGCAGTGCACTTCGCGAAGGACGGGACGGAAGTCCTGGATGCGGCTGTGACAGAGGCGGGGGAAGGAAGCGATTTCGCGTTTACCCAGGACAGCTTTTCTGTGACATCTACGGTGGTGGCGACTAAGGCGCCAAAAAAGAAGACGACTAAAACACTTACTGCTACAGCAGGAGATGTATCGTTCACTGTTACCGGGGAGACCGAGGAAGCGTTTCTAAAGTCAGACAGACTTGTGGTAAATGAGATTAAGGATAATGGCGGTGATGCAGAAAGCGGCAATAACAGATACCGCAAATACCTGAACAACAGCGAAGGGGCAATTAAAAAGAAAAACGATCAGCAGGATGAAGAAATGGAAGTCTTCTCCGCCAGGGTGTTCGAGATTTCCGTAGTGGACAGTTCCGAACAGAAGAAGCAGACAGGCAATGTGAAGGTAGAGATTCAGTACAATAACGCCGTGAAGGCACAGAAAGCCGGAAGTGCGGTGATGGTATTGAACAGTGAGGACAGCGGAGAGGTTCTAAGCAGCCAGGCTGTTTCGGAGGGGCAGGAAGTCGCCTTGTTCTCGGGGATGCAGACGTTTTCCGCAAGCGCGTCTAATGTGGTCACGACTATGGTGGCAAGCGCGGCACCGCTGGCGGAGGAACCGGGAAGCGGAACCGGAGGGAGCGGTTCGGGGACGCATATATCTGTCGCGGGGTATTTGACATCGTCGGCAGCAAATGACTGGCAGATAGTGGATCAGGGATATGCAGGGAACGAACCGTCGAATAAAACTTCTTCAAGTGACGGTAAAGTCCGTGTCCAGAAGAATGTAATACCCACGGATGTAGAGAATGAGTTTCTGGTGTACCTTTCTATTGATATGAAAGAGCTATTTGAAAAGTATTTTGAAATAGCTGTATACAAAGCTACCACATCCAATAATTTTCACTCTGAGAATATCGGGACAGTAGTAAGTGGTATGACAGGAAATAAAGATGTTGAAGTGTCAGGAGAGGCCAAATATTCAAACTCAGCTAAATTTACTATATTGGATCCTGAAGGTAAGGTGCTGGTAGATAAAATCGACTTATATTGGAGCCAGGCAAACAATGCAACTTTTTACTTGGATGCAGGTGGAGGCAAATTCATTTTATTGGGATTGGAAGTTAAAAAGGGTGGTAACCAAACGGTACAACTGTCAAAAGATGCGATGACACACCTTGAAACCAATTTATCTGAGATTGTATCGCTGGGAACAGTAAGTGACAGCATGGGTGATAATATTGAATTTCTGGGTATAGTTGGTGGAGACTATGGAGAGGGAACTGGAATAGATGCGGCTGGGCGAATATTGACATGGGTTCCGGCAGCGAAGACAAACGCGGAGACAGATGTGACAACAACTAATGAGAATGGCAATGAGAGAAAGGTAACATGGTTGTTGAATGTAGCGGAGTTAGTATATAGAGTAAGGCTTGATGTAACAAAGCAGGGATTTAACAGTTGTGCAGACAATATGAATAGTGCCCCTGATGACATTAAGAATCAACTTGATGTTCCAGAAAGCTATCCGGTGAACGAGTCGGCTACATTAACTTATGATGATGGGCAGACAGTAGAGTTTTCAGTACCCCAGATCCGCGGCCTGCTCTATGACCATGAACTGACCAAAACGGCACGGGACAAAGACGGAAACAAATTAGGCGTCCTTGAAGGTGCGGTCTTTACCGCAACAGGTACAGATGGCGATGGAAAAGGAAAGACGTATACCGCCACCTCTGGCGCAGACGGCAAAGTTCTGTTCACTGACATGCCATGGGGAACTTATACGATTGAAGAGACAACGGTTCCGGACGGCTATGGGAAGTCAGAAGATGTAATTCCGTCAGTCACGCTGTGCTATACAAAGGATAAGACATTAGTATCCGACAAAGAAAACAATAAGCCCGAAAACATGATTCAAACCGGCGAGAAAAGTACGGTCGTCAATATAAAATCGCCACGAATCATATTGAAGAAAGAGTGGATTGATAATGACAATAAAGCCAATGCTCGCCCGGAAAAAATAACCTTTACACTTACGTATAAGGTAGGAGGCGAAACTGTTGCCCGGGAGATTGAACTTTTGCCGGGAGAGGAGTGGACGAAAGTTGTCACAGTACCCAGCACAGCAGTTGACATTGCATGTACAGAGAAAAGCGTACCCGACAAGTATGTGATAGATTTGCCTGAAAAGGATAGCGCAGATGTTGTTGCAGGCGATGCCGTAGTTACAGAGGGGACAATCGAAAATCCTGACAAATCTACGGAACAGGTAAAAGTCTATACGATAACCAACAAAATCAAGGGACAACAGGTGCAGATCCTGAAAATAGCGGAGAAGAAAGATGCGGACAATCAGGAAGTTTTCCTGGATGGAGCGGTGTTCGAGGTCTATGATAAAGACCCTGACACAGACCAGACCGCAAAGCTGCTGTATACATGGACTTCCGCCCTAGTCGAAGATCGGCATGGCATGATTTTTGGAGGTGAATTAGAAACCGGAACATACTGGCTGAAGGAAATTACCGCGCCAGAGGACTACGGATGTTTAAAGAACTCTGTCATGATTGAAGTCGGCGTTGATGAGGTTAAGGTCAGTGGAGAAGGGATTGCAATTGACACAAGCATTACAGAGATTCCGACCATTAAGATTACAGATAAGCTGAATGTCCAGCAGGTATTGATTCGCAAGAAAGCATTGGAAGGGGACTCCGTCTATCTGGATGGCGCGATCTTTGAGGTATATGACAAGGATCCGGAAGCTCTGGAGAATAAGGGCATTACCCCCATAAGCTGCTGGACTTCCAGGACAGAAACAGTCGGCGGGATGGAACTGGAGGGTGTGATTTACTCTGGTAAGCTTCAGGTCGGAACCTACTGGTTGGTCGAGACAAAAGCGCCGGATGGATTCAACTTACCGGAAAACGCATTCGTTATCACGGTTCTGCCCAATGGCGTGACGATGGGTAGTGCGATAACAGAGACAGACGGAACTTATAGCATTTATATTTCCAACAGCGCCGGATACGAACTTCCTGAAACCGGCGGCATGGGAGTCAAACAGTTTACAATCGGGGGTACGATGTTGGTGACAGCAGCCGCATTCCTGATGTATGGATACAGCATGAGGCGAAGAAAAAGTGAAAGGAGGTCAAAGAAATAAGCCTCCAGAACGGCGAAACAAATATCGCAACGCCGCAGCTGTTTCCGGAATAAGCAACTCATCAACCAAACGACACAATTCAAAGAAAGGGAGAAATCATGAAGAAAATCAAGAAATTATTAGCATTTGCCCTGGCCATGGTCATGTGCCTCGGCATGGCGGTCACTGCTTCTGCGAGTTCTGAGCCTGTGACACCTCCAGCAGGGGGCACGAATTCAATCACTGTCGCTGGTGCAAAAGAAGGAGAAACCTACAAAATCTATAAGATGTTGGATTTAGCTGTTCATCAGAACACGACCACCAATGCGTATGACGGATTCAGCTATACGCTCAATGAGGACTGGAAGGATTTCTGGACTGGGCAGGGGGCAGGTGCTGCTTATATTCAGACAAACAGCGTAGGATCAAATACCTATGTCGTATGGAAGAATAGTACGGCAGACATGGAAACCTTTGGGAAAGCAGCGGCAGCGGCGGCAGCTTCAAAGACTGAGCTTGCTGTGCAAACGGCAACAGCAGATGGGGTAACATTCAGTGGACTTGAAGGTGGTTACTATCTGATTACTTCTACGTATGGTACTGCTGCAACTGTTGGATCGACTCCGAACAATGGAGACCAGACTATACAGGAAAAAAATAACGAAAACACAGGAGATAAAAAGGTTCAAGAGGGTAACAGCTGGGGAACAGAAAATGATGCCCAAATAGGTGATACGATTTCATTCCGTGGTAAAGTTTCCATTGCAAAGAACTCTATAAACGTTGTGTATCACGATACCATGACTTCAGGATTGACGTTTTCTGGGGTAGACAGTGTGAAGGTTTACACAGATGAAGCTCTTACACAGGAACTTGATGCTGGAAACTATGCCGTAAGCATACCTAGTCCCGGAACGGATACTTTCCAGGTTGCATTTACCAATACTTATGTTGAGAGCCTTACAGCGGCTAGCACAAACCTCTATATAAGCTATACGGCTGTTCTGAACGATGCGGCTCAAGTGATTGACCCTGAGACGAACACTGCTAAGATTACCTGGGGCGATAATGGCGAGACTGGCACAGAAATCAAAACCACGACCAATACTCGTAAGTTCCAGATTAACAAATATGATGGGACAGATGAGCAGAAGAATCCTCTGGCAGATGCTAAGTTCCAGCTGTATACAGAGCCAACTGGTGGAGAAGCGTTAAAGCTTGCAGTATCACAGGACGGTACAACTTATCGGGTCGTAAGCGATGAGGCTAAATTGCCTACAGGTTATACGATGGCCACAGATAATAAAATTGTTACTCTTGCCACGGGTAATATTACGATTGAAGGTGTAGATTCAGATAAGTATTACCTCGAAGAGACAGATGCACCGCTTGGTTACAATAAATTAACAGAGCGTGTGGAAGTCGTAGTTGATGCGAATAACAATTTTGTGAGCGAGATTGCAAACTTATCGGGCAACATGCTTCCTTCCACCGGTGGCATCGGTACCACGATCTTCTACGTGGTAGGCGGACTTCTGGTAGTAGGCGCGGGCATCCTCCTGATCACCAAGAAGCGCATCAGCAAGGAGCAGTAAGAACAGTCATAAGAATAGACGACTCCGAATTATTATACTTTTTTCCGGGGGTGGGCGTTTCGCCCCTCCCGGGGATGCCGCATCAAGGCTGGCACCTTCCCGTGGTGTGCGGTGAGCAACGGATTCTGGCACAGAGTCCGGCCAAGGTCAGCAAAGGGATGGCATAGCCCTGCCGGGGCCGCCATCGATTAAATTAAGATAGTAGGCAGATATGTGAAAGAGAGAAAGCGTACAAAGAAAAACAAAAAGGGTTCTATCGCGAACTTCATACTGGGGATTCTGCTGATAGCAGGCATGGGAATCATGCTTTATCCAACGGTCAGCGACTGGTGGAACTCCATGCATGCGTCCCGCGCGATTGCCAGCTATGAAGAGGTCGTGCAGAACATGGACGAAGAAGCCAAGCAGCAGATGATGGAAGAGGCAAAGCAATACAATGCCTCCCTGGCCATGGGAATCCATTTCAAGCTGACGGACGAGGAATATGCGGAGTATGAGGGGCTGCTGGATTTGACCGGAACAGGTATCATGGGCTATATCCAGATTCCGTCCATTGATGTGAATCTGCCCATCTACCATGGAACCGAGGAAGCGGTTCTGCAGGTGGCGATAGGACATCTGGCAGGGTCGTCCCTGCCGGTAGGCGGAGAGGGTTCCCACTGCATCGTGTCCGGTCACAGGGGACTGCCCTCGGCAAGGCTCTTCACGGATTTGGATAAGGTGAGGGAAGGGGACATTTTCACCATGACTGTCCTGGGAGAGGTATTTACGTATCAGGTGGATCAGATTCGAATCGTGCTTCCCCACGAGGTGGATGAGCTGTCCATCGTCTCCGGCATGGACTACTGCACTTTAGTCACATGTACCCCTTACGGTATCAACTCCCACCGCATGCTGGTGCGCGGCCACCGCATCGACAACATAGACGACATCGTCATCGTAGTCGGCGCGGAAGCCCAGAGAATCCCCAGCTACTACGTGATTCCCGCGGTAGGGATTCCGCTCCTGTTCGTGTCCCTGGTCATTATGCTGGCAGTCTCCGACAGGAAGAAGTCCAGGAAGACAGGGGAGGAGCTGCTGGAAGAGTTCAAGAAGGACAATGAATCACAATGAACCATAAACAAGAACCGATCTTAAAGGAGGAAATGCCCATGAAAAGAAAGAAGAGGAGCCGTCTGCTGTGCCTGATGGCGGCATCCATACTGGCGGCAGGCTGCGTGGCCGGAGCTCTGATGCCTGGCGGGACGGCGCATGCGGTGGAGCTGGACGGCATGTGCAGCCTGACGGTGACGGTGGAACCCAAGAATATGGAAGGCGGCCCTGTGGAGATGCCCGAGGTGGCCTTAGACCTGTACAAGGTGGCGGACGCGGTTCCGGTGGAAGGGTACGACGCCTACTCCTTCAGCACGGAAGGGGAGTCCCAGGCGGCCTACGCGGGCCTGGCCCTGAACGATGCCGCCTCCAGGGAAGACTGGCAGGAACTGGCCCAGCAGGCGGCGGAGATCGCCTTAGGCGGCGCCCGCCAGCCCGATGCCACAGTGGAGGATCTGCAGAACGACAGGCTCACCGCCGCCGACTTGACCACGGGCCTCTACCTGGTGGTCGCCAGAGGGAAAGGGCTGACAGCGGAGGAATACGTCTTCCGTACAGCGGAGTCCGTGGAGGGCCGGGAGGCTGCCGCGGAATCCCTGCTGACCACGGTGGCGTATTCGGAATCTTATGTATTCTCCTATGTGCCCCAGCTCATCTCCCTGCCCACGAAGGAGCCGGACGAGGAGGGGAACATCATGCCCTCCAACGGCGGCGACTGGGACTACGGGCCGTCGGTAGTGCTCAAGCCCGAGGTGCAGGAGCGGTTCGCCGCCCTGGCCATCGAAAAGACCCTGGCGAGTTTCCAGGCGGGAAGCCCTGCCACCTTCGTCTTCTCCATAGAGGCCAGCCTGGACGGCAGGACGGTGTACAGCGATGTGGCGTCCCTCACCTTCGACGGCCCGGGGAGCAAGGGCGTCCTGCTGGCGGCCGAGTTCCCGGAAGGGGCGGAGGGCAGGTATGCCCTGCAGCAGGCCAGGATTCCCGTGGGGGCCCAGGTGACGGTGACGGAAATATACTCCGGCACGGTCTATGAGCCGGAGGGCGGCCAAGCGGTGAGGAGCTTTACCGCAAGCGCTGCGAAGCCCGGTGAGGCAGGCTTTGAGAACAATACCGTATCCTTCAGGAACGTATATGACGGCACCGGCAAGAATGGCGGTTCGGTGACGAACCAGTTCAGCTACAGCACGGACAGTGGCTGGAGCTGGACGGTGGTCACGGGCCCCAATGCTTCGATTGAATAAGGGGGTGGGGCGAGATGAAGAAAAGGAACATACTGGCGGCCGTGAAAGCCACGGCCTGCGCCATGACGGCAGCACTGATTCTGACTGCTTCCGTGGGAAGCGCCTGGTCATATTTCACCACCTACACCAGCGCCTCGGGCAGCCATGCCATAGACCTGGGCAATGAGACCCGGGTGGTGGAGCGGTTCTCGGACAGCACGAAAAGGCTCACCATCACCAATGACAGCCTGCAGCCCGTGTACGTGCGGGCCACCGCCTTCAGCGGCAGCGGCTATCCTTTGAGCTACAGCGATGCCTCCGGCCTGTGGGTGGACGGAGGGGACGGCTATCATTATTACAGCCAGTCCCTGCCCGCCAGGCAGGAGACGGCGGAGGGGACGGTGGCTTCACAGACCAGCGAGCTGGAGGTCAGGATCACCTTCCCGGTGGACGAGGAAGTGGAAGACGGGGACGGCTTCAACGTGGTGGTAGTCTACGAGTCCGTTCCGGTCCGATATGACGGGGACGGCAATGAGCTGAAGCCCTGGGAGATAGACTGGACGGAGGAATTGAAGTCCGGGCCGGTGGAAGGAGGCGCTTAAGGGATGAAGAAGGCAAAGAAGATATTGACATCTCCCGTCACGACTATAGCGGCTTTCGTGCTGGCGGCAGGGCTGCTGCTGTTCAGCTCCGTAGGCGGGGCCAGGGCTGCGCTGACCTATTTCTCCGATGACTATTCCTCGGACATCAGGCTGGAGGAGATTGGGGTCACGCTGCTGGAGAACGGCGCGGGGGTCCGGGGGGAGCTCCTGACGGGACTGATTCCGGAGGGCGAGAGCCTGAAGTTCGGGAAGGCCTATCCGGAAGTCCTGAGCGTGCAAAACAGCGGCGCGATCAACGAATATGTCCGTGTCAGCATCTATAAATACTGGACGGATGAGGACGGGGAGAAGCTGACGACATTGTCGCCGGACCTGATAGGGCTGAACCTGGCCAATGTGGGCAGCGGCTGGATCCTGGACGGGGAGGCCTCCACGTCGGAGCGCACCGTCCTGTACTACAGCGGTCTGCTGGGCACAGGGGAGAGCACCCCGGCCTTCACGGATACGCTTACGATCGATGGGGACATCGCCGGCAGGGTGCGGCAGACTTCCGTCTCCTCCGGCGGCTATACCACCATCACTACCATATACGAGTACGATGGGGCCCGGTTCTGCGTGGAGGCCAAGGTGGACGCGGTGCAGGAGCACAACGCTCAGGATGCCATCTGGAGCGCATGGGGCCGCAGGGTGACAGTGAACAATGGCGTATTGAGCCTGAACTAGGAGGGGAGAGGCAATGAGGAAAAAGACGATGAGATACCTTCTTCTCGCAGGGCTGCTCTTCTTCATGCCGGCGACGGCACGGGCGGAGTCCCTGACCTCGGAGAGGAACGTATCCTTTACCAAGGACAACAAGCTGGAGAGCGACTATGCCGGCTCGGATCTGGACAGCGCGGTCTACGGGCTGCAGCCGGGGGATGACATCACCATCACTCTGAACCTGAAGAACGAGAATCCGGCGGCGGCCAACTGGTATATGACCAATGAGGTGCTCCAGTCCCTGGAGGAGACCACGGGGAGCAACGCCAGCGGCGGCGCCTATGAGTACGAGCTGGCTTACACGGATCCGAACGGCGTGCAGGAAGTCCTGTTCACCAGCGACACCGTGGGCGGCGAGAACAACGGGAGCCGCGTAGGCCTGAAGTCCGCCACCAGCGGCCTGGAGGACTATCTCTATCTGGACACCCTGAATCCGGGCCAGCGGGGGGTCATCACCCTGCGTGTGGCGCTGGACGGCGAGACCCAGGGCAATGATTACCAGAACACTCTGGCCAGGCTGCAGATGAATTTCGCGGTGGACACCACCACCATCAACAATCAGACGGTGACCCGTGTGGTGGACGAGAGCGGCGACCCGATTCTGGTAGACGATAACGGGAATCCGGTAGTGGCGGACGATGACAGCAGCTCCGCAAGGACGAGGATCGTGCGCACCGGCGATGAGAACGACCTGCTTCCCTTCATCATAGCCGCCGGGCTCAGCGGGCTTCTGCTCCTGCTGCTGGCTGTCTATGGGGTGAAGGAGCGCAGGAAGCAGAAGGGCGGCGCGAAGGCGCTTGGCCTGGGGCTGGCGCTGTGCCTGGCCTGGAACCTGTGCCAGCCAGTACAGGCGGCGGAGGACGCGTATTCCTACACGCTGAGACTCTATGCAGGGGCCCAGGGGACGATCGGGCCTGAGGTGGTGCGGATTGTGAAGGGCAGCAGCGCCCAGGTGAGCATCGAGAACGGAGAGGTGTGCGTGGTCAGCGGACTGCGATATGACGACCAGGTCATCTTCGACATACAGGGCGGCGTGGCCCTGAACGAGGGCAGCAAATATTACCGGAAGGGCTTCCGGGTAAGCGGCGAGGACAATGGCAGCAGTAGGCTGGCCACCCCTTCCGTGACGGTGAAGGGGGACGCGGACTTTGTGGTGGCCTATGGCATACAGGGCGAGACCGTGGCCTATACGGTCAGGTACGTGGACGGCCAGGGGAACGAGCTGTACCCCAGCGCGATATACTACGGAAACGTAGGCGACAAGCCGGTGGTGGCGTACCAGTACATCGAGGGCTGGCAGCCCCAGGCCTATAACCTGGGCAAGACCCTGGTGGCGGACGCCTCCCAGAATGTGTTCTCCTTCATCTATACGCCGATCCCCACGGTGGTCAATACGAATACGGTGGTAGTGCCGGGGCAGCCTGCCCCGCCCCAGGAGCCTGAGGTGGCGCCTGCACAGCCCGGGCCGGTGACAGTGGTGGAGCCCGAAGCGGAGGAGCAGGAACCGGAGGTCGTAGAGGTGGACGATGAGGTACCGCCGCTGGCGGAGCCGGAGGAGTACGAGGACCTGGACGAGGAGGATACGCCTTTGGGCGGCTTCAACGGAGAGGGCGGCGAAGGCGATGGGGACGGCGGGCCCGGCGATGATTCCGGCTGGGCGGAGTCCATCCTGGACGACCTAGCCACGCCGCTGGCCATGCTCCCTACACCGGCGAAGGCAGGCATGCTGGCAGTGCTGGTGGCCCTGGTGGGAGGCGGCATTTGGCTGATTGTGACGGCCCGCAGGAAAGGGAAGAAGCAAGATGAGCAGCAGACCTGAGGGACAGAAGGAAAAAAATAAGGGCGGGAGATTGATTCCCGCCCTTTGCAACATACTCGGCACATTGATTCTTCTGAGCGTGATTCTGTCCTGCCTTCCGCCGGCCATGGCCCGAATCCGGGGAGACCAGATCTACAACGTGGTCAGCGGCAGCATGGAGCCGGGGATTCCGGTGGGCAGCGCGATCTACGTGCAGGCCGTGGAGCCGGAGGCCGTGGAGGAGGGGGACGTAATCGCCTTCTACAGCGGCACTTCGGTGATTGCCCACAGGGTGGTGCGCAACCAGACCGTGGAGGGCGAGTTCACGACGAAGGGGGACGCCAATGAGCAGGAGGACATGAATCCGGTGCGGTACGGAGAGCTCATCGGGAGGGTGTCCTGCCACTACCCGGTCCTGGGGCTGCTGCTGGAGGCCTATACCAGCACCCTGGGGAAGGTGTACCTGATCTGCTTCGCGGCCTGCGGGGCCATGCTGAACATGCTGGCCGGGCGGCTGCGGAACCGGTGAGGACAGGACAGAGGGACGTCTGCGGCCCGCCGGAGGCAAGGGCAGGATTACAGGGACAGGAGGAAGGGCAGGAGCAGGATGGCAGGGACAGGACAGAGAGGAAGGGAGGGCACCGGGATGGGAGCGAGACCGGAGAAGAACAGGGGCAGGCGGATTGCCCTGAAGGACTGGGTGGGGCGCACCTTCGGGAGCCTTACCGTGGTGGCCTACGACGGGAGGCGGGGCGGGAAGCACTACTGGCGCTGCAGGTGCCTCTGCGGCGGCAGCGCGGTGGTGAGCCAGTCCAACCTGCAGGCGGGGCACACGAGGAGCTGCGGCTGCCTGTCGGATCCGGCGGGGACCAGGCATTTCGTGGAGGGGACCTGCATCGAGAGCATCCGCAGCCGCCGCGTGTCCGCCAGCAACCAGAGCGGGATCCGTGGGGTCTACAGGAACCGCAGGACAGGGCGCTGGGCGGCCCAGATCACCTTCCAGGGCAGGACGCGCTACCTGGGCAGCTTCGACAGCCTGGAGGAGGCGGCCCGGGCCCGGGCGGAGGCGGAGCAGGTCTTCGACGAGTTCCTGGAGCGGCACGGGGATGCCGGGAAGGCGGCAGGGGTCCGGGGGCAGGGGCGGAAGGACGCGCCTGCGGAAGGACAGGAAGGGCTGCTGGCGGCAGCCACCGGGAGCGGCGCAGGGCCCGGGATGTCCCCGGGAGTGCGTGGAAGGCGGCAGGGGAAAGCGGAGGCCCGGCCGGAGCCCGCCATGGCCGCCAGACCTATGGCGGCGGCGGAGGGCGGCACAGGGGAAGCCGTGCTGGCGGCTGCGGGAGGCGCATATGGGCAGGAGGCTTAGGCGTGCGCTGACGGCAGCGCTGGGGGCGGTGTTCCTCTTCTCCGTCTGCTACATCATCGTGGCCCGGCTGGAGTACCGGGCCAGCGCGCGGCGCTACGAGGAGGCCGCGGCGCGGTTCACCAGCCATGGGGCCGGGGCAGACGGCTCCGGCGGCCCGGGGGAGGGCACGGGGAGCGGCATGTCCGGGAGCGGCCCGGCGGGGCAGGGCGCTCCCTTCGCCGGCAGCCCGCCCATCACAGTGGACTTCGCCGGCCTGCAGGCCGTGAACGGCGACGTCTGCGGCTGGCTGTACTGCCCGGGCACGCCCATCGACTACCCCGTGCTGCGGGGGGAGGAGGACGACGCCTACCTGCACCGCGCCTACGACGGCAGTTACAGCGCCGGGGGCTCCCTCTTCGTGGAGGCCCTGAACCGCCCGGGCTTCGCGGATGCCAACACCATCGTCTACGGCCACCATATGCGGGACGGCTCCATGTTCGCCTGCCTGGAGCGGTGGGCGGAGCCGGGGTTCTACGAGGCCCATCCCGTGATGTGGCTGCTGACCCCGGAGGGCGACTACAGGATTGACATATTCGCGGGCTACACCACCTCCGGATACTCGGACACCTATACCATCTATACGGAAGGCTGCCCGGAGCTTGCGGAGTACCTGGGGAGATGCCTGGAGCAGTCGGACTTTGCCGCAGGGACAGAGCCGGAGGCCGGCGGGAGGTACGTCACGCTGTCCACCTGCGCCTACGCCTTCACCGATGCCAGATACGTGCTCCACGGCAGGCTGGTGCCCGTGGACAGCGCCGGAGGCGAGGCTCCTTCGGACGGACAGGGGAGAGGGTAGCGGCCGGAGGGACAGGGAATTAGGGGGGGACATGGAAAAGAGAAGGGAAGAAGGGGAGGGGCTCTGCCTGCAGGTGCAGATGTTCGGCGGCTTCTCCCTGTCCTGGGGCGGAAAGCTGGTGTCGGGGAGCAAGAAGACCAGCGAGTCCCAGTTCAACTATCTGATGCAGCTCCTGCTGCACCACCGCAGGGAGGGCGTCAGCCGGGACATGCTGGAGCGGGTGCTCTTCGAGGACAGGGACATCCTGGACGTGCACCACGCGGCCAGGAGCGTCATCTACAATGCCAAGAGGCGTCTGCGGGCAGCGGGTCTGCCGGACTTAAACTACATCGAGCAGAGGAAGGGCATCTGCTACTGGACGGCCGAGGTGCCGGTATGGGAGGACGCGGCTGCCTTTGAGGCGCTCTATGAGGCGGCTGGGAGAGAGGCGGATCCGGAGAGGCGGCTGGGGCTGTACCTGCAGGCCTGCCGGGCCTATACAGGGGAGTTCCTGCCCCAGCAGGCGGCGGTCTTCTGGGTGGCCCGGGAGGCCAGGCGCTACAGGAACATATTCTGTGCCTGCATGGAGGAGGCCGTGAGGCTGCTGCGGGCCAGCCAGGACTTCCCGCAGATGAGGGAGCTGGGCAATTATGCCACGTCCATCAGCCCTCTGTCGGACTGGGAGACCGTCACCATGGAGGCGCTGGTGGCCATGGGACGCTACGAGGATGCCAGGAAGCTGTACAACGACACGGTTGACTTCTATTTCCGGGAGCAGGGCCTACGGCCCTCCAAGCGGATGATGGAGCTTTTCAACAAGCTGGGGGCCCAGATGGAGCATCAGTACGATGCGCTGGACGACATCCAGAGGAAGCTGTCCGAGGGACAGGCGGACTGCGGGGGAGGCTATCTGTGCGCCTACCCCGTGTTCCAGGGCATCTACCGCATGGTGACAAGGATGCTGGAGCGGGGCGGCCAGTCCGTGTACCTGATGCTGTGCATGGTTGTGGACAGCAAGGGCAACCCTATGCGGGACGGGCAGATGCTGGAGGAGCTCGCCGGGCGGCTGGAGGAGGCCATCCGGGACTCCGTGCGGCACAGCGACGCCATCAGCAGGTACGGCAAGGGCCAGTACCTGGTGCTCCTGATGAATACCACCAGGGAGAGCTGCGGCGTGATCCAGAAGCGCATCAACTGCCGCTTCCTGATAGGGAGGCAGCGCACCGGGATACAGTATTATGTGAACAGCGTCATCTGCCATCCCCATGGAGGCAGTGCAATCGTGGACAAAGGCAGGGGATAGTGGATGGAGAGATCTCAGTGGTATCTGGGGACGCCGAACGGCGTGATTCTGTGCATCGACCAGGCGGCCGACGGACAGCTGAAGGGCAGGTTCTATCATGCTTACGAGAGGGAGGCCGTGGTCTTCTCCTCGATAGAGGAAGCGATATTCGGGCTGGAGGGATTCTATGATTCCCTGAATTTCCCCCACCCTACCATGGACGGCCGCACCTTCGGCAAAGGGGAGAGGCAGGCAAATATCAGACAGGAAAGGACGAGAATCATGAGAGACGAGGAATTGCTGAGCAGACATGGAGACCTGGGGACCTTCATCATCCGTGTCCAGCACCGCCAGAACAGCAGCTGGCAGGGGCGGATTACCTGGATGGACAAGAACAAGACGGTCTACTTCCGCTCCATCTGGGAGATGATCAAGCTGGTGGAGGGGGCCCTGGACACGGTCAGCCAACAGGAGGACGGCTGATGTGCCTCTTTTTTGTTTTTCCGTGACTGACTCTTCGCCTGGCCGGAAAGGTTTGCAAAAAGCGCCCATTTGTAATATAATGTATACTGCTTAACGGTTATAATTTCCGAGCAACCCGACTGCATAACGCCAGCCATATGCGTTTAACCAGTGTAGTACGGTAAATTCTGGCGTTATGCAGTATAACTATACTCGCGAGCGATGAAATCTGCCGCAATGTTTCTGGAACGTTTCGCTCGTGAGTCGGACAATCTGGTAGGTTTTTGGAATCGTTAGTATAAATTCTCCAGGAGGGAAAGGCGCTGCCTGGGCGGTACAGGAGCGGGTTTCAGAAGGGGAAAGCCATGCAGTCTTTGGAATATTATGAACAGAAGATCATCAGCGATTCGGAGTTTCCGGTGCAGATGTTCGTCAACGATGTGGGCAAGAAGGTCTGGTACTTCAACCAGCACTGGCACGAGCATATCGAGCTCCACTACGTGCTGGAGGGCAGGACCACCCTGCGGCTGGGGCAGCGGGAGATTCCGGCTAGGGAGGGGAACCTGGTGGTGGTCAACAGCAACGAGCTCCACGCGGGCTACTGTGACGGAACCCATATGCGGGTATTGGTCATCATATTCGACATGGGGGATTTCTACAAGGAGCTTGCAGACAAGAATGTAATCTTCCAGTCCCTGGTGGAGCGGGACGAGACCATAGACGCCATCATGTCCGCCATCCAGAAGGAATACAGCGAGCAGAGGATCGGCTACCGCCTGATCTGCAAGGGGGAGCTGCTCCACCTAATCGTCCACCTGGCCCGGGAGTACGCCGCGGAGGTGCTCACGGAGCGGGAGAGCGATAGCAGAAAGAGGCGCTTGGAGAGGCTCAACACCGTGCTGGACTACATCCAGTCCAACTACACCAAGCAGATCAGCAACAGGGAGCTGGCAGACATCATCCACTTAAGCGAGGACAGGTTCAACCATCTGTTCAAGGAGAGCATGGGAATGCCGCCGCTCCAATATATGAACGAGGTCCGCATGAAGAAGGCCATGAACCTGCTCAAGAGGAAGGAGGGCACGGTGGTGGAGATTGCGGACAGCGTGGGGTTCACGGACTACAATCATTTCGGGCGGCAGTTCAGACGGTATTACGGCTGTGCGCCCTCGGAGATCCTGAAAAAATAAACAGCAGAATCGTATGTATAAACAGCAGAAAGAATCTTTCTTCTTCTGCTGTCTTTTTTTATAATCAGTTTAAAATGAGAAATCGCATTCCCCGGTAGAATGCATAAAAGAAACGGAGGAGATATCATGAAATTAGGAACATTGACGGTAGCGCTGGGAGACCTGCCCTTTGACCAGGCATGCGAGTTCCTGGCGGAGAGGGGCGTGCAGATGGTAGAGATCGGCTGCGGCGGCTTCCCCGGCAAGGCCCACTGCGACGCGGCGGAGCTTCTGGCCGACGAGGGGAAGCGGGAGAAGTTCATGGAGACGCTGGATAAGTACCATCTGGAGATCAGCGCCCTGAGCAGCCACGGCAACATGGTACATCCCGACCCCGCCGTCGCGGAGAGCTTCGAGAAGGATTTCGACAATGCCATACTGCTGGCGGAGAAGCTGCATGTGCCCGTGGTGAACACCTTCTCGGGATGCCCTGGCGGAAGCAAAGAGGACAGGACGCCCAACTGGGTCACCTGCCCCTGGCCGGATGACTTCAGCCAGATTCTGGAGTACCAGTGGAACGAGGTGCTGATTCCCTACTGGAAGAAGAAGGTGGAGTTCGCCAAGGCCCATGGGGTGTCGAAGATTGCCTTTGAGCTGCATCCCGGCTTCTGCGTCTACAATACCAGGACCATGCTGCGGATCCGCAGGGAGGTGGGGCCCGAAATCGGCGCGAACTTCGATCCCAGCCATCTGATCTGGCAGGGCATGGATCCCTGCACTGCCATCCGGGAGCTTGGAAAGGAGGGCGCCATCTTCCATTTCCACGCCAAGGATACCAAGGTGGACCCCAGGAACACTGCCGTCAACGGCGTGCTGGATACCACCCATTACGGGGAGGAGCTGGAGAGATCCTGGATCTTCCGCACCGTGGGCTATGGCAACGGCGAGGAGTACTGGAGGAACATCATCTCCGAGCTGCGCATGGCAGGCTATGACTACGCCGTCAGCATCGAACACGAGGACGGCCTCATGTCCGGCAGGGAGGGCCTGGAGAAGGCCATCAGCTTCCTGAAGAATGTATTGATATACGAGGATCGGGGCGCTATGTATTGGGCCTAAAACAGTAAAGCGGGGAAAGCTGCGCCAAAGAGACTTTAGCCTTTAGAGCCGTCGCGCAGCGACTTAAAATAGGAGGTAGCGATATGAACCATAAGATGGCCATTGTTGGCTTCGGCGGAATGGCGGGCTGGCATTATGATGAAATCCAGACCATCGAGGGCCTGGAGATTGCCGGCATCTGGGACATCAGGGAGGAGAGGCGGGATTATGCCGCCCGGGAGAAGGGGCTCCATGTATACGGCAGCCTGGAGGATCTTCTGGCGGATCCGGAGACGGATCTGGTGCTGATCGCCACGCCCAACGACGTACATAAGCCCGTGGCGGTTGCCGCCATGGAGGCCGGGAAGAACGTAATCAGCGAGAAGCCCATCACCTTAAGCTCCGCGGATCTCCAGGAGATGATAGACGCGTCGGAGCGGACAGGGCGTTTCCTCACCGTCCATCAGAACAGACGCTGGGACGAAGATTATCTGACGGTGAAGAAGATATTGGAAGAGGGAAAGCTGGGAGAGCTGTTCCGCATCGAATCCAGAGTCCATGGTTCCAGGGGCATCCCCGGGGACTGGCGGCAGGAGAAGGAGCATGGCGGCGGCATGATCCTGGACTGGGGCGTGCACCTCTTGGACCAGCTGCTGCAGATGTTCGCCCATGTACCTATAAAGAGCGTATACGGGGTGGAGACCCATGTGACCAACCAGCTTGTGGACGATGGCTTCTACACGGAGATCGCCTTTGAGAACGGTGTCACCGCTCTGGTGGAGGTGGGCACCAGCAATTTCGTCTCCCTTCCCAGGTGGTACGTGATGGGGGCGGACGGCACGGCTGTCATCGAGGACTGGGCCCTGAACGGGAAGATCGTGCGGGCCTCCGGCGTGGACGAGAAGGACGTGGCCCCTGTGATCACCGCCGCGGGCCTGACCAAGACCATGGCCCCCAGGAGGGACGACAGCATCTTCACCGAGGAGCTGCCCAAGGTGGAGAGCGACGTGCGGGACTTCTATTACAATGTGATGGCCGTGCTGGAGGGCAGGGAGGAGAGCCTGATCCGTCTGCCGGAGGTGATGAGGGTCATGAAGCTCATGGAGGCGATCCACAGATCCGCCGAGACGGGAGAAGTGGTAAAAGAGGCCATATAAAAGATACGCGACAGCGGGAAAGGCATGGGGACGGATTCGTATGGGTAAGATGGGAATTGCCGCACAGGTGTATTCCGTGCGGGACGAGGCGCAGAAGGACTTCCCGGGAACCATGAGGGCCCTGAAGGAATACGGCTATGAGGGCGTGGAGCTGGCAGGGCTGTACGGCCAGAGCCCCGAGGCAGTGAGGGACTGCCTGAAGGAAGCGGGGCTTGTGGGCATCAGCGCCCATGTGGGGCTGGAGCCCTTCCAGGAGGACATGGAGGGAACGGTGAAGGCCTATGAGACTATAGGCTGCAAGTACATCGGAATCCCCGGAATGTCCATGGACTGCCACTATGGCGGGGAGAAATTCCAGGAGACCTGCCGGTTCATCGAGAAGCTGGCGGACTGCTGCCAGGCGCATGGAATCATATTGATGTACCACAACCACGACTTCGAATTCGGGAAGACGGACAGGGGAACGTATTTCCTGGACGAGCTGTTCGGAGCAGTGGACGCGAAGCACCTGCAGACGGAGCAGGATACCTGCTGGGTGAAGGTAGGCGGGGTAGACCCGGTGGCCTATCTGGAGAAGTACGCAGGGCGCTGTCCCGTGGTACATATGAAGGACTTTCGCAGGAATGGCGGGGAAGTGGAGCAGTACCCCCTGGGAGAGGGGGAGCAGGACAATGCCGCCATCGTGAAGAAAGCGGCGGAATGCGGCACGAAGTGGCTGGTGGTGGAGCAGGACGACCACCCTTACGGGGAGCCCATGGAAAATATGGCAAAGAGCGCCAAATATCTGAGGGGGCTTCAGGATTCATAGGAACCGGGACCGCATATTCCTGCCGGGAGAGGCAGGCTTGCCGCTTCAGGCAGAGGCCCGGCATCCCGGAAGGCCGGGAGAGACATGGCAGACAGCAAGAACCAGCGCCTGCCCGTGGGGCTGCAGCGCGGCGCGGGCGGGTGTGGAGCATAAAACAAGGAGGACCTTACAATGAGGAAATTGAGAGTAGGAATCGTAGGCTGCGGGGGAATCGCCAACGGAAAGCATCTCCCCGCAATGAAGAGGAACGGGAACTTCGAGTTCGTGGCGTTCTGCGACCTGATTGAGGAGAGGGCCCAAAAGGCCAAGGAGGAGTACGGCACAGAGGACTCCAAGGTGTATACTGATTACAATGACCTGTTGAAGGAGGACATCGAGGCCGTATATGTGCTGACCCCCAACAGCGTCCACGCCCCTGTGAGTATCGCCGCCATGGAGGCGGGGAAGAACGTCATGTGCGAGAAGCCCATGGCGAAGACCTATGACGAGGCCAAGAAGATGGTGGAGACCGCGGAGCGCACAGGCAAAGTCCTCACCATCGGCTATCAGAGCCGCTACCGCGGGGATTCCGCCTATCTGAAGAAGGCCTGCGTGAACGGGGATTTGGGTGAGATCTACTATGCCAAGGCCCATGCCATCCGCAGGAGGGCCGTTCCCACCTGGGGCGTGTTCCTGGATGCGGAGAAGCAGGGCGGCGGGCCGCTGATCGACATCGGGACCCATGCGCTGGACCTGACCCTGTGGATGATGGACAATTACGAGCCTGAGATGGTGGTGGGCTCCGTGTACCGCAAGCTTGCCGACCAGAAGGGGGACACCGGCAACGCTTGGGGCGACTGGGATCCGGAGGTCTACACCGTAGAGGATTCCGCCTTCGGCTTCATCAAGATGAAGAACGGCGCCACCATCGTGCTGGAGTCCTCCTGGGCGCTGAACAGCCTGGACACCAACGAGGCCAAGACGTCCCTGTGCGGCACCAAGGCAGGGGCGGACATGCTGGACGGCCTCCGCATCAACCGCGTCAACTACGGCAAACAGTGCGTGGAGAAGCCCGCCCTGGCAGCCGGCGGCGCGGCGTTCTATGACGGGATTTCGGAAGCGCCCGAGGATGTGGAGCAGAGGGTATTCTACAATGCCATCGTGAACGGTGAGCCGCTGACCGTGGAACCCAGGCAGGCCATGGTAGTGACCCAGATTCTGGAGGCCATCTATGAGTCCGGCAACACAGGGAAGCCCGTGTTCTTTGACTGAGTTCAGCCTGAGCTTTGCAGCCGCGGCTGACGGACAGCGCATCCCGGCAGACCGGGGCATTGTCCGGGCAGCCGGGCGTCAGGGCACTGATATGGAATAATGCACCGCGGTTTCCCCGGCGTCCGCCTTGGGATGCCGGGAACCGGCGGATTGCGGAAAGGCATGGAAAACGATATGAAGCTAGGAAGAATCGCATGGTTCGAGGAGAAGGACTTCCAGAGCGCCAGGGAGCGCGGCATGGCCTTCATCGAGCTGGACGTGAACGACAGGGCGCAGGAATTTCTGGACAATGTGGAAGCCATCCGTGAGAGGAGCGCGAAGTACCAGGTGCCCGTGGGGGCCGTGGGCAGATGGGGGAGCGACCGCATCTGCAAGGAGGGCATCTGCCAGGAGGAGCTGGAGCTGGAATACAGGCTGATCGACGCCGCGGCGCAGTTGGGGTGCGGCGTGTACATCACCGGCTGCAACAAGGTGGAGGAGCTGTCCTACTATGAGAACTGCGGGCTGGCCATCTCCTATTTTGAGAAGCTGATCGCCCATGGGGCCGAGAAGGGCGTGAAGATAGCGGTGTACAACTGCCGCTGGAACAATTTCGTCTGCGACCCCATGGCGTACACTGTCATCATGGGATATCTGAAGGACCTCTATATCAAATACGATCCCTCCCACTGCATCTACGCGGGCGGGGACTACCTGCAGGAGACCAGGGACTGGGGCGACCGCTTCCTCCATGTCCACCTGAAGGGCTCCCTGATCGTAGGGGGAGAGCGCTACGACGATCCCCCTGCGGGCCTGGACCAGACCAACTGGGGCGCGTTCCTGGCCATCCTCTACGCCAAGGGCTACGACAAGTGCCTGAGCATCGAGCCCCACTCCGCCAACTGGAGGGGAGAGCTGGGCGAGAAGGGAATCGACTTTACCATTCAATACTTCCGGAACCTGATGCTGAAGGACTGAGCCGGGGCCTACATAGATACCTGGAATGCACGGAAAAGGAGCTGCCACGTAGATGTGGCGGCTCCTTTCTCTTTCTGCCGGCACAGGCCAAGGACCGCGCCGGGAGGGCAGCCCCAAAACCGCCGGGGGCAGCCCCAAGACCGCCGGGGGCAGCCAAAGACCATGTCAGGGCCGCCGGAGGGCAGGCCAAAGACCATGCGGAGGGCAGCCGGGGAACAGGCCCAAGACCGCGCCAGGGCAGCCGGGAAACAGGCCCAAGACCGCGCGGGGGGCCGCCGGAGGGCAGGCCAAAAACCGTGCGGGGGCAGCCGGGGAACAGGCCCAAGACCGCGCCGGTTCACAGCACGGACAGTATCAATATCTCCACGCTCATCTTGTCGTTCATGCGCCCGGTCTTCACGGCCTCCTCGGCCTCCACGCACTTCTCCACGGCGCCGCGCAGGGCGGCGGACTTGAATTTCGCCGCCTGTCCCAGGTATTTCCCGGCCACGAAGGGCGGTACGCCGATCTTGGGGGCGATCGCCCGGCTGTCGAACCCCCTTGCGCCGAGCTCCTTCACCTGGAGCAGCATATTGCACTGCCTGGCTATGAGGAACAGGATGCGCATGGGCGGCTCCTTCAGGGCCAGCAGGTCGTAGTACAGCTCCAGGGCCCGGCGCTGCTGTCCGGCGGCGATGGCATTGATCATGTCGAAGATATGGTTCGAGATGCGCACGGTGCACACCGCCTCCACGTCCTCCGCCGTGACCACCTCCCGGCCCATGCAGTAGCAGATCAGCTTCTCCAGCTCCATCTGGATGTTCTCCATGTCCGTGCCGGTCTTTCCCAGGAAGAGCTGCACCGTGCTCTCCGTGATCTTCATGTTCTCCCTGGCCAGGATTCCCGCGGCCCAGCGCTTTAAGGTGTTCTCGTCCTGCTCGCCGAATTCCGCCGCATAGCCCTTCGCCTGGACGGCCTTGTACAGCTTGCTGCGCTTGTCGACCTCGCTCTCCGTGAAGACGAAGTAGGCGGACTCGCTTGGATTCGACAGATATTCCGCCATTTTTTCCCCGCCGGACTTGAACAGGCCGCTGTCCGTGATGAATATGACACGCCTGTCGGCAAAAAAAGGCAGGGTCTCCGCCAGGTCTACGATCTCCCCCACCGCCACGTCCTTCCCCTCGAAGAAATGGGTGTTCATGGTGTCCCCCTCCTGGCAGAGGGCATTCTTAAGCTTGTCCCGGTACTGCCTGCGCAGATACCGCTCTTGTCCGTACAGGAGATAGACCTGCCTGAAATTCTGCTGTCTGATGTCTTCGTTGAGCTGTCTCATATAGGAACCTCTTTCCGGGCTTCTTTCCACCCTTTTATTGTGCCCTTTGACGGGCCGTGCTGTCAAGCGGAAATTAAAAAGTCGTTTTTTATCAAAATCTTAAAACTGTTCAAGAAATTATAAATATTATGGAATTTTATACTTCTTTTTGCAAAACGCCGTTGATATCCTTTTTATTCTGTATCTATTTTGCACATTTTAATGAATTGTGCGATGAATACAGGTTGCTGTAACAAAGGGTTCTCTTTTATAATGGGAAAGGACGAATTTAGACAATTTGTAACGCGAGAGCAAAAAAAGTCCACGAATTTTCGCGAGGAGGTAAGAAATGGAACAGCTGAACATCACAGCTACAAAGGATAACGAGAAGATCTACAGGATTCTGGGCGATTTGATGAATGGGGACAAAGAGTTCCAGATTATGATCACGGTGCCGTCCGGAAAAGGCGCCGCGCACAGGAACGCGCCGCAGGAGCCGCCGAAGGCCCCGGAGGTGCTGCGGAACCTGGAACAGGATGTGACCGACATGATACATGAGATAGGAGTCCCTGCCCATATCAAAGGATACCAGTACCTGAGGGAGGCCATCATGATGTCCGTGGACGACCCGGCCATGATCAGCTCCATCACCAAGATCCTCTATCCCACCATAGCGAAGCGGTTCCAGACCACGCCCAGCCGTGTGGAGCGCGCCATCCGCCATGCCATAGAGGTGGCCTGGAGCAGAGGGAAGATGGAGACGCTGGACGCGCTCTTCGGCTACACCATCGATACGGGGAAGGGCAAGCCCACCAATTCCGAGTTCATCGCCCTGATAGCGGACAGGATAAGGCTCTCCTACCGGACGAAATAGGATATTTTTGGGATTTTTGGGAATGTTTATGGAAAAAGCTTTCCACTGGACGGATATTGTTGTATAATGAAAGCGGGGTTAATAATGCAATCATAATCAGTGGAGGTTTCCGATGAAAAAAATTCTTTTTGCGGCATCAGAGGGAGTCCCTTTCATCAAGACCGGCGGTCTGGCAGATGTGGTGGGATCCCTGCCGAAATGTATCGACAAGCAGTATTTTGATGTAAGGGTCATGATTCCGAAGTACGCCTGCATGAAGCAGCAGATGAAGGATAAGATGAGATACGTGACCCATTTCTACATGGATTTCAACTGGAAGAGCATGTACGTGGGGATCTTCGAGGCAGAGGAAGAGGGCGTGCACTACTACTTCATCGACAATGAATACTACTTCAGCGGAGATAAGGTCTACACGGACGACCCCAGGTGGGAGATCGAGCGCTACGCATACTTTTCCAAGGCGGTGCTCTCCGCGCTGCCCGTGGTGGACTTCAGGCCGGATGTGGTGCACTGCCATGACTGGCAGACCGGCCTGATCCCTGTATATATGAAGGAGCGGTTCCGGGGCGGGGAGTTCTTCAGCAGCATGAAGTCCGTCATCACGATCCACAACCTGAAGTTCCAGGGCAAGTGGGACATCAAGACCGTGCGCAACATCACCGGCCTGTCGGACTATTTCTTCGCCGCGGACAAGCTGGAGGCCTATAAGGACGCGAACCTCTTAAAGGGCGGCATCGTCTATGCGGACGCGGTGACCACGGTCAGCGACACCTACGCGGAGGAGATCAAGACTCCTTTCTACGGAGAGGGCCTGGACGGCCTGCTGCGGGCCAGGAGCGGCGACCTTAGGGGCATCGTCAACGGCATCGACTATACGGACTTCAACCCGGAGACGGATAAGCATATCGTGAATCCTTACAATGCGGTGAATTTCCGCAAGGAGAAGGTGAAGAACAAACGGGCCCTGCAGCAGGAGCTGGGGCTGGCCCAGAATGACAAGAAGATGATGATCGGCGTGGTGTCCAGGCTCACGGATCAGAAGGGCTTCGACCTGATCGCGTACATCATGGATGAGCTGTGCCGGGACGATGTGCAGCTGGTGGTGCTGGGAACCGGCGAGGCTCGCTATGAGAACATGTTCCGTCATTTCGACTGGAAGTACGGCGACAAGGTGTCGGCCAATATCTACTACTCCGACCCCCTGTCCCACAAAATCTACGCATCCTGCGACGCGTTCCTGATGCCGTCCCTGTTCGAGCCCTGCGGCCTGAGCCAGCTCATGTCCCTGCGGTACGGCACCATCCCCATCGTCCGGGAGACGGGGGGCCTGAAGGACACGGTGCAGCCTTATAATGAATTCGAGAGCTCCGGCACGGGCTTTAGCTTTACCAATTACAATGCCCAGGAAATGCTGAATACGATACGGTATGCCGAGCGTATCTATTATGATAAGAAGCGTGAATGGAACAAGCTGGTTGACAGAGCCATGGCGGCGGACTTCTCCTGGCATGTATCCGCCAGGAAATATCAGGAAATGTACGACTGGCTGATAGGTTAAAGGTATGGCGGGTAAGAAAGAAAGATCCAACGATTTCATCGTGCAGGCAGGAATCCTGGCTGTGGCCGGGATCGTCAGCAGAATCATCGGGCTCCTTTACAGGAGCCCTTTGTACAATATCGTGGGGGCGCTGGGGATGGGCTACTATAACTCGGCATACAATTATTATACCATCATTCTGATGGTATCCTCCTACAGCATCCCCTCCGCCATGTCCAAGGTCATCGCACAGAAGCTGGCCGTAAAGGAGTACCGCAATGCCCACAGGATCTTCCTGGGGGCTATCGGCTATGTGCTGGCGGTGGGAGGCGTGGCCAGCCTGGCGCTGTACTTCGGCGCCGGGCTTTTCGTGTCGGAGAACGCGGTCCCGGTGCTGCGGACGTTTGCCCCCACAGTGTTCATCTACGGAATCCTGGGGGTGCTGCGGGGCTATTTCCAGGCCCATGAGAGCATGGTGCAGACCTCCGTGTCCCAGATTCTGGAGCAGATCTCCAATGCCGCGGTGACCATCGGCGTGGCCTATCTGCTGATAAAGACTCAGATGGGCAGCCTGGAGATGCCGGCGGACCAGGAGGGGCAGGTGAGGCGGGCGGTGTACGGGGCCATCGGCAGCGCCACGGGAACCGGGGCCGGCGTGCTGGTGGCGCTGCTGTTCATGGCAGGCGTCTACGGGCTGAACCGGAGCATCATCAGACGGCGGATAGAGAACGACAGGCATGACAATGTGGAATCCTACGGCGCTGTCTTCAAACGGATCACCATGGTGGTGACCCCCTTTATCCTCAGCAGCGCGGTGTACAATATGGGCAGCGCCGTGAACAACAGCATCTACCTAAAGCTCCTGCCCGCCTGGAAGGAAGTGGATGAACTGGCCCTCAGCGCCCGCTGGGGCGTGTTCCAGACGCAGCCCATCACCATATCCAATATCCCCACCGCCTTTGCTATGGCCATGGCCGCGGCCATGATCCCCGTGGTGGCGCAGCTGATCGCCTCCGCGGACCATGAGGGGGCCAGGGAGAAGATAGGCCTGTCCATCAAGAGCACCATGGTCATCTCCATCCCCTGCGCCGTAGGCCTGTGCGTGCTGGCCCGGCCTGTGACGGGGCTGCTCTTCCGCAATAGCATAGAGGAAGAGAACCTGGCCACGGGGCTGCTGATGGCATTGTCCCTGTCCATCGTGTTCTATGCCCTGTCCACCCTGACGGGACAGATCCTGCAGGGGCTGGGCAGGGTGAGCATACCAATCGTCAACGCGGGCGTGGCCCTGGCGGTGCAGACAGTGTCCGCCATCCTGCTGCTGCTCTACACGGATCTGGATCTGTATGCCATCGTGATCGCGAATACCCTGTACGCGGTCTGCCTCTGTGTGCTGAACCAGATCGCGGTGCACAGGGCCGTGGGGTACAGGCAGGAGATCGTAAAGACATTCCTGATTCCCGGGCTCGCCTCGGTCTGCATGGGCGGGATAGCCTGGGCGGTCTACGAGGGCCTGCTGATGCTGACCGCCTCCCCCAGGATTTCCGTGGTGATCGCGATCTGCATCGCGGCCTGCGTGTACTTCGTCATGCTGCTCCTGTTCAGGGGGCTGTCGGAGGAGGAGCTGCGGGGATTCCCGAAGGGGTATCTCCTGGTGAAGCTGGCGAAGAAGTGCGGGCTGATGAGATAGGCCCCTATTCGTTTACCGGCTGTATGCCGGAGATGTCGCTGTCTATGGCCATGGAGTAGTTGGTATAATAGACTACGAAGCCGGGCTTCGCGCCGTTCGGCTTCTTCACATGCTTTTTCTGGACGTAGTCGATCTCCACCTTTTCCTGTCCTCTTCCCTTGGAATAGTAGGCCGCCAGGCGCGCGGCCTCCTCAAAGGTGCGGTCGGGCAGCTCCTGCGCGTTGCCCGTCTTCACCACCACATGGGAGCCGGGGATCTGCTTGGCGTGGAACCACCAGTCGTTTCCCGTGGCGAGCTTGAAGGTCAGCTCGTCATTCTGGAAATTATTCTTCCCCACATACATATGGAAGCCGTCGCTGCTCAGATAGTGGAAGGGCCTGCTGGTGATCTTCTGCTTCTTCCCGCGGTTCCCGGCCTTGCGGCGGATGTAGCCGCTTTCGGTGAGCTCCTCCTTGATCTGGGCCAGGTCCTCCTCATACAGGGCGATGTCCAGCGCGGTGGAGACGGATTCCAGATGCTGGATCTCCGCCCTGACCTCCACGGTCAACTGGGACAGGGCCTCGTAGGTGCGCTTCATCTTGCCGTATCTGTCGAAATATTTCTGGGCGTTCTCCTTGGCGGAGAGCGTGGGATCCAGGGGGATGGTCACCGTCTCGTCGGTATAGTAGTTCAGGGCCTGGAGGGACTTGGCCCCGGGCTCTGCGCTGTAGCCGTAGGTGTTCAGCAGCTCTCCGTAGACCCGGTAGGTGTCGCGCTTTTCCGTATCCTTCATCTGGCGGAGCTGCAGGTCGTACTTCTTCACGTTCCGCTCCAGGGCGGTCTGCACGATCCGGCGCAGGTCGGCGGATTTCTGGCGGATGTGGGTGAGGACATTCTTCTCCGCGTAGTAATGCTCCAGCAGGGCGGACATGGAGCCGTAGGGGACGGTATAGTCCCCGGCAGGCTTTTCACCCGGATTGACCGAATCGGTCGATGGAGCGTCCTGTCTGCCGTAGCCGTACATGGTCAGGGGCAGGGCGCAGAATTCCACGGGACTGCCGTCCGTGTAGGCGATGTTGGGGGAGAAGCGTTCCTGCCGTATGGCCTCCGCCATCCGGGAAAATGCCCCGTACAGCCCTTCATAGTCCGAATCGCCCAGAGCCGCGGTGGGCAGGTCTGCGTCGATCCCGGCCTCATAGCACAGCTCCTGGGCCAGGACAGGGGAGATGCCCGTAAAGCTGCCGTAGAGCGCCTTAAAGACAGGCTGGGGCCTGGCGGAAAGGGCGTTCCGGAAAGCCTCCCCGTCGGTGGACAGGGCGTCCAGCTTGTCCTGGGTGGCGGCTATGAAGTAGGCTTTGCCCGGCAGCACCTCCCGCAGGGAGCTGACGGCGGCGGAGACGTGCTTGATGCTGTCGATGATAGTCCCCTCCGAATCACAGAAGATGATGTTGCTGTGCTTCCCCATGATCTCCACCACCAAAGTCTTCCTGCGCAGGTCGCCCATCTCGTCCAGGTGCTCCACGTCGATGTGGACGATGCGCTCCAGCCCCGGCTGGGAGATGCCCGTGATGCGCCCGTTCTGGAGATGCTTGCGCAGGAGCATGCAGAAGCCCGGGGCCGTCATGGGGCTGGGCTTGGATTCGCCGGTGAGATAGAGCAGGGGCAGGGAAGCCTGGGCGGAAATCAGCAGCTTCTTCGTGCCGTCCGGCTGCTTGATGGTGAGCAGCAGCTCGTCCGCCTCGGGCTGGGCGATTTTATAGAGCCGCCCGCCGGTGAGCTCTCTTTTCAGTTCCGATACCACATTTGCTATGGTCACGCCGTCAAAGGCCATCTTTGTATCCTCCGTCCTTAAATCTGGGTCCTGAGGCTCTTTCGCTTCAGGAATGAGATGATTTCATTATGGCACGATCCCCTGCGGTTTGCAAGACAGATGCCGGAAAAAGCTTGACGCTTTCCCAATCTTATTCTATAATAAATGGAAGTATGCAGCAAGAGGGATTCTTTCCCGGACAGGAGCGTCATATGATAAAAAGCATGACCGGTTTCGGCAGATGTGAGATGGCCGAGAACGACAGGAAATTCACGGTGGAGATAAAATCGGTGAACCACCGCTATCTGGATGTCAGTATCAAGCTGCCGAAAGCGCTCAATTTCTTTGAATCATCCATACGCAGCGAACTGAAGAGCTATATCTCCCGCGGCAAGGTGGACGTCTATGTCTCCTATGAGGACTTCTCGGAGAAGACATCGGTGGTGTGCTACCACAGGGAGCTGGCGGAGGAATACCTGCGGTATCTGCGCCGGATGGGGGAGGAATTCGGGCTGGAGAACGATGTCCGCGTGTCCACGCTGTCCAGGTTCCCGGAGATCTTCACCATGGAAGAGGCCGGGGTGGATCAGGAAGAGCTGTGGAAGGAGCTACTGGGCGCCCTCACCGGAGCCGCCCGCATGTTCGTGGACACCCGGGTGGCGGAGGGGGAGCATCTGAAGTGCGACCTGATAGAGAAGCTGGACGGAATGCGGCAGCGGGTGGACTTCATCTCCGAGCGCTCCCCCCAGATCGTGGCGCAGTACCGCCGCAAGCTGGAGGAGCGGGTCAGGGAGCTTCTGGCGGACACCGCCGTGGACGAGGGGAGGCTGCTGACGGAGGTGACGATCTTCGCGGACAAGGTCTGCGTGGACGAGGAGATCGTGCGGCTCTACAGCCATATCGAGACCACGAAGAAGACCCTGCTGGAGGGTGGTGCCATAGGCCGCAAGCTGGACTTCATCGCCCAGGAGATGAACAGAGAGGCCAATACCATCCTGTCCAAGTCCACCGACCTGGAGATTTCCAACTGCGCCATCGAGCTCAAGACGGAGATCGAGAAGGTCCGGGAGCAGATCCAGAACATAGAGTAGGGGTACGGCATGCTGATTCACATTGGATTCGGAAATATCGTGAACTCTTCGAAGATCATCGCCATCGTCAGCCCCGACTCCGCGCCTGTGAAGCGGATGGTGCAGAGCGCCAGGGAAAAAGGGACTGTCATCGACGCCACCCAGGGGCGAAAGACCAAATCCGTTCTGGTCATGGAGAACAGCCAGGTGGTGCTGTCGGCGCTTCTGCCGGAGACCATCGCGGGCCGTGTGCAGGGCAGCGCGCAGACGCGGGAGGACAGCGGCGTGGAGGGAACCGATGAAAGGGAGTAGGTGGCAATATCTTATGGAACATATGGAAAAAAAGGGGATTTTGATCGTCATATCCGGTTTTTCCGGGGCGGGGAAGGGCACACTGGTAAGGGAGCTGCTGCGCAGGCACGGCCAGGACTACGTGCTGTCCGTCTCTATGACCACCCGTGCGCCCAGGCCCGGGGAGCGGGACGGGGTGGAGTATTTCTTCACGGACAGGGAGCGCTTCGAGGAGGCCATTGAGCAGGACGGGCTGGTGGAATACGCCTCCTACTGCGGCAACTACTACGGCACTCCCAGGGCCTATGTGGAGGAGAAGCTGGCGGAGGGCAAGAATGTCATACTGGAGATAGAGATACAGGGAGCCCTGAAGATAAAGGAGAAGTTTCCGGAGAGCCTGCTGATTTTCGTCACGCCTCCCAATGCGGAGGAGCTGAAGCGCAGGCTGGAGGGCAGGGGCACGGAGAGCCAGGAGGTCATCGCCAGCCGTCTGGCCAGGGCCGCGGAGGAATCGGAGGGCGTGGAGCTCTACGATTACCTGGTGGTCAACGACAAGCTGGAGGAAAGCGCGGAGGAGATTCACCATCTGGTGGCCGCAGCCCGCAGGGCTCCGGTGAGAAGGGAAGCATTTGTAAAAGGAATCAGGGAAGAACTGCACAGTTTCGCGAAAGGAGCGCAGGAATAATGTTACATCCATCCTATTCAGATTTGATGAAGGTAGTGAACAAAGAGGTAGAGCAGGGCGAGGCCCCTGTGGTGAGCAGCCGGTACTCCATCGTCATGGCCACCTCCAAGAGGGCCAGGCAGCTGATCGGCGGCGAGGAGGCCATGGTGGACAGCAAGGACAAGAAGCCGCTGTCCGTGGCCGTGGAGGAGCTCAACCAGGGCAAGATAAAGATATTGGGCGGCGAATGAGACAAGGGTAGCTGGTGGTTTGCCAGCTATTTTCGCACTGGCTGCTGAGCCGTGGAGAGGAGCATTCCATGGATATTTTGTTCGTTTCGCTGGGCTGCGACAAGAATCTGGCCGACACGGAGATGATGCTTGGCATCCTGCAGAAAAGAGGCTTCGGCTTCACGGACGATGAAGAGAAGGCGGACATATGTATAGTCAATACCTGCTGCTTCATCGGGGACGCCAAGGAGGAGAGCATCGGAACGCTGCTGGAGATGGCGCAGCTTCGCAAAGAAGGAAGGATTAAGGCGCTGATTGCCACCGGCTGCCTGGCCCAGCGCTACCGGGAAGAGATCCGCAGGGAGATTCCGGAGGTGGACGCGCTGGTGGGCACCTCGGCCATAGAGGAAATCGGGGACGCGGTGGAGGAGGCCCTCTCAGGCAGGGGGCAGGACCATTACCGGCCCCTTGACGGGCCTCCCGCCGTCTGTGTGGACAGAATCGTGACCACAGGGGGCCATTACGCCTATCTGAAGATCGCGGAGGGCTGCGACAAGCGCTGCACCTACTGCGTCATCCCCAAGGTACGGGGGAAGTACCGCAGCATTCCCATGGAGACGCTGGAGGAGCAGGCCCGCAGGCTGGCGGAGGGAGGTGTCAGGGAGCTGATACTGGTGGCCCAGGAGACCACCCTCTACGGGGTGGATTTATATGGAAGAAAGAGCCTGCCTGGGCTGCTTGTGCGGCTTGCGGCCATCCCGGAGATCCACTGGATCCGGATTCTGTACTGCTATCCCGAGGAGATTACGGAGGAGCTGATAGAGACGATCGCGGAGGAGCCGAAGATATGCCGCTATCTGGACATTCCCATCCAGCACGCCTCGGATGAAGTCCTGCGGCGCATGGGCAGGAGGACGGATCAGGAGCATCTGCGCCGCCAGATCGGGATGCTGCGGGAGCGGATTCCGGATATCTGTCTGCGGACCACACTGATCAGCGGCTTTCCCGGAGAGAGCCAGGAGGACTTCGAGGAGCTCTACCGCTTCGTCAATGAGATGGAGTTCGACAGGCTTGGTGTGTTCGCCTATTCCCAGGAGGAGGGGACTGCCGCCGCGGCCATGCCGGACCAGATAGAGGACCAGGTGAAGGAGGCCAGGCGGGACGAGCTGATGGAGCTGCAGCAGGCCATTGCCTTCGAGAAGGCCGAAGGGATGATCGGGCAGGAGCTGGAGGTAGTGGTAGAGGGCAGGATGACGGAGGAGGACGTGTACGTGACGCGGACATACCGGGATGCGCCGGATGTGGACGGATACCTGTTCCTGCACACGGACAGGGAGCTGATGAGCGGCGATTTCGTCAGGGCGCGGGTCACGGACTTCAACGAGTATGATCTGATCGGCGAGATGGTGGATCACAGGGAGGACGAGCCATGAATAAGATGAATTTACCGAACAAGTTGACGATATTCCGTGTATTTCTGATTCTGCCCTTTGTATTGCTCCTGCTGGGAGAGAGCGGCGGCTGGGGCTGGTATCGGGCGCTGTTCGGCGGTATTCCGGAATATGTGGACTATATCGCGCTGGCAATCTTCATCATCGCCAGCCTGACGGATTTGATCGACGGCAAGATTGCCCGCAAGTACGGGCTGGTGACCAATTTCGGCAAGTTCATGGATCCCCTGGCGGACAAGCTGCTGGTCAGCGCCGCCATGATCGCGTTGGTGGAGCTGGGGCGTATCCCCGCCTGGATCGTGATCGTCATCATCAGCAGGGAGTTCATCATCAGCGGCTTCCGCCTGGTGGCGGCAGACAAGGGCATAGTCATAGCGGCCAGCTATTGGGGGAAGTTCAAGACCACCTTCCAGATGGTGATGGTGTGCCTGATGATCGCGGATCTGGAGGAGCTGCGGCTGGTGACGGACATCGTCATGTGGGCGGCGCTGATACTGACCGTGGTGTCTTTGGCGGATTATCTGATGAAGAACAGGGAAGTGATGCGGGAGACGAAGTAGCGCGGCCCGGAGTGCGGCGCGGAGGAGAGGATTATGATGAAGGTTGAACTGATATGCGTGGGGACGGAGATTCTGCTGGGAAACATCGTGAACACCAATGCGGCTTATCTGGCGGAGAAATGCGCCGGTTTAGGGCTTTCCTGCTATTTCCAGACAGTGGTGGGGGACAATGAGGAGAGGCTCTCCCAGGCCCTGGAGACGGCTATAGGGCGCTCCGACATCGTCATCCTGTCCGGAGGCCTGGGGCCTACGGAGGATGACCTGACCAAGGAGACGGCGGCGAAGGTCTGCGGCAGGCCCCTGTACCTGCACGAGCCCAGCAAGAAGGCCATAGAGAAGTTCTTCGCGGACAGGGGGACGGAGCCCACGGAGAACAACTGGAAGCAGGCCATGCTGCCCCAGGGGGCCATCGTCATGGAGAACCACAACGGCACCGCGCCGGGCGCGATCATAGAGACGGAGAGCGCCAGGGTGATTCTGCTCCCCGGCCCGCCGAACGAGCTGTACCCCATGTTCGAGGAGAGCGCGGCCCCTTACCTGGCCTCCCTGAACTCCCAGGCCCTCAGCTCCACCACGGTGAAGATCTGCGGCGTGGGGGAGAGCAAGGCGGAGACCATGGTGAAGGACCTGATCGACGGCCAGACCAATCCCACCATCGCCACCTACGCCAAGACCGGGGAGGTGCATATCCGCGTCACCGCCAGCGGCGAGGACAAGAAAAGCGCGGCGAAGCTGATCAAGCCCGTGGTGAAGGAACTGAAGGCCAGGTTCGGCAACCATGTGTACACCACCGAGGAGGCGGTGACCCTGGAGAAGTCCGTGGCGGATCTCCTGCTGGCCAACGCCCTGACCATCACCTGCGCCGAGTCCTGCACGGGCGGGCTGCTCTCCGCCAGGCTGGTGAACGTCCCGGGCATCTCGGGGGTATACAAATTCGGCATGGTCACCTATTCCAACAAGGCCAAGAGACGCTTCCTGGGGGTGAAGAAGAGCACCCTGCGGAAAGCAGGCGCGGTCAGCGAGAAGACCGCGGAGGAGATGGCAAAAGGCGCGGCCCTGGAGAGCAAGGCGGATGTGGCGGTAGCCGTCACTGGGATAGCGGGGCCGGATGGCGGCACGCCGGAGAAGCCCGTGGGCCTGGTGTACATCGCCTGCTACGTGAAGGGAAAGATTACCGTAAAGAAATGCCAGTTCTCCGGCAACCGGGACAAGATAAGGGAATCCGCGGTGTCCGCGGCGCTGACCCTGACCCGCAGCTGTGTGCTGGAATATTTCAGCAAGGTGACATTCGGAAAAAAGGAGTCCTGACTCCTTTTTTCTTTCTGTTTTTCCGTCTTTTTTGGATTTGGGGCATTTTCCGGTTGCCACCCGGGGCTGTCTGTGGTAAGATATATCTGTCTGAATCAATACCTCTGATGTTTCGTATGTCAGTATCATTCTTGGATTCCGGCGGCTTCGCCATATATTTCAGAGAGAATTTCCGGACAGGAGGGTGGGATGCCTTTGAGGGAGTTTTAAGGTACTTAAAATAAGGTAGAATATAGTTGACAAATGCGGACGAATGCTTTATCCTAAGGATATAGAACATTTGTTCTTGTAGAAAAAGGAGATTCCAGATGGAAAGAGAAGAGAAATTAAAAGCATTGGATGCGGCCATCGGCCAGATTGAGAAGCAGTTCGGCAAGGGCGCGGTGATGAAGCTGGGCGACCCCTCCTCCCGGATGAACGTGGAGACCGTCCCCACAGGCTCCTTAAGCCTTGACATAGCCCTTGGGCTGGGGGGGATCCCCAAGGGGAGGATCGTAGAGATATAC